>CAZUPG010000230.1:0-3540 GCA_964622085.1 uncultured Pirellulales bacterium
TTCTGAGACCGATGCCGATATTGCTGATTTGCCATACATAGTCGGTCCGAATTGGGCTGGTGACATTAAGGTATTGTCGCTGTGGTTCTATGGCTATGCGGGCAATCCCGTCGATGAGCAGATGTATGTAGTTCTGGAAGATGGTACCGGCCATGCTGGCACCGTGGAATACGACGATATGAACGACGTAACGGAGGAAGAATGGCAGGAGTGGGTTATCAACCTGGCAAATTTCACCGACGTGAACCTGGCAGATGTCAACAAGGTCTATATTGGCTTTGGCGACCGGTACAATCCGACTGAAGCTGGTTTTGGTTACGTGTACTTCGATGATATCCGGCTGTATGAGACCAGATGTGTTCTGAGACCTGCAGCCGATTTGACCTGTGATTGTGTGGTTGATTTCAGAGACTTTTCTGTCCTGGCGAATGAGTGGCTCGATATGGGTTGCCCTATAGCTGACCTGTATGTGGATTATAAGGTCGATTTCAAGGACTTTGATTTGTTCTGTGACGATTGGCTCTGGCAGGCCGGCTGGTTGAAAATCTTTGCTGGCGGTACAGCCGAGGGGGAAGTTCAGACTATGGACCAGAGTCTCGGCCTTACGGAGGGGTCTTATTCATCCTCAGCCGAGCTGCAAGAGACTGTTCAGTTTGATACTGAAGAGCTCTTAAACTGGCTTGAGGAAGTCTGGCTCGACCCTGATGTGCGAGAGGGCATAGACGAGGGCACCTGGCTGGAATTCGTGGAGAGTGTAAGAAATAGTGAGTAACAAAATCATTTTGCGTGTTTTAGTGTGAATTCAGTTGAAAGACGTCTGCCGTTAGGGCATAGGCAGGTTGCCTGGGTGATGTAGCTTTTGTCGCTTGCCTGCTCGAGTGGTAAATTGAATTCGTAAGCCCTTAAAAAGTCCCGCCAGTATTTGTTATTTTCAGCCAGCCCGGTCAAATCGATATCCGGCCAGATAGCGATTCTCCTGCCCTTCGGCTCGGCTGAACGCTGCACATATTCATACAGTTCAAAACGAAATACGACCGGCGCCTTTATCTGAGAATCAAACGAATCCAGTAAGCTGACATAAACCTTTACCCGTGATTTCCCTTCAGCATCGCGAACATCGATAAATTCGGTCAGCGGTAGGATATGTACTCTGGCTGGAACACAAAATGTCTTCGGCGTCGGCTCAGTAATCCCCTGCGTCTGCTCACAACCGGCCTGGAGCAAAAGAAATATAAAGGAAAATATGCAAAATAAGACGGTAGATGATTTCATAAATTTATAAGTCCTCATCAAGCATATGGCCGAGACGGTGCTTTTTCGCTCGCAGATACTCGATGTTGTGCTTGCCCGGCTTAGCCCTTAGTGGTATCTGCTCAGTAATCTTTATGCCATAAACCTCAAGTCGGTTTATCTTCTTGGGATTATTGGTCAGTATTCGTATCTTCGTAAGGCCTAAATCACGACAGATTTGAGCGCCAATTCCATAATCCCGCCTGTCAGGCAAGAAACCAAGTTGAATATTGGCCTGGACAGTATCGAGGCCTTGCTCCTGAAGCTTGTAAGCCCGCAGTTTGTTGGTCAGTCCGATGCCTCTTCCCTCCTGTCGCAGATAAATCAATGCGCCTTTGCCGGCCTGTTCAATCATCTTCATTGCGGTTATCAATTGGTAACCACATTCGCATCTTTGCGAATGAAACAAATCGCCGGTCATACATTCCGAATGCACCCTTACCAACACCGGCTCTGTATGTTCGATTGGTTTACCATTCTCGTCAAGCTCGCCCACACTACCTTTGCACAATGCCAGATGCGGCTCAGAGGAGGTTATGCTCTCGTAGCCGATTAGTTTAAACTCACCGTAGTCGGTAGGTAAGTTGACGCACTCAAGGCGCTTTATCTGGCTCTCACGCTGGAGCCGGTATTCTATTAGCTTGGCGATTGAGGCGATTTTGAGATTGTGCCTTTCGCAGAATTTGAGCAGCTCCGGCACTCGTGCCATCGAGCCGTCTTCGTTCATAATCTCACAGATAACGCCGGCCGGCTTCAAACCTGCCAGACGCATTAAATCGACCGTTCCTTCGGTCTGGCCGGCTCGAACTAATACACCCCCTTGGCGAGCGCGTAGCGGAAATATATGACCAGGCCGAGCAAGGTCGCTGGCTTTTGCATCGTTGGCGATAGCAACTTGAACCGTCTTCGCTCTGTCAGCGGCGCTAATACCGGTAGTTGTCCCTTCAGCGGCATCGATACTGACCGTAAAGGCCGTTCCAAACCGGGCGGTATTGTCGGTTGTCTGAGGATACAAACCGAGCGAATCACATTTCTCTGCAGCCAGCGGCAGGCAAATCAGGCCGCGACCATATTTGGACATAAAGTTAATGATTTCCGGCCTGACCTTCTCCGCTGCACAGACCAGGTCTCCTTCGTTTTCACGGTCTTCGGCATCGACAAGGACAATCATTCTGCCCTGACGAAGCTCTTCTAAAATCTCCGGTATTTCACTAAATTGCACTACCATATTTCGTATTTCGTGAAGAGTATCTTGCAATTTGTGTCGCTCGGTACTAATTACTATTATTTGCTTGGTTCTGTTCGTACTTTTCGATATATCGACTTCCCATACGGATATAAATAAGAGTAGCGAGAATAGCAGTACCTGCAGCCGACCACCAGAGCACCCGCAGAAACCATATCCAGCCGGGCAAAACGTTTGAAAATTCAGGCCCGAGCAGAATTCCCGCCACCATCGATAACTGCAGGGTATTTGCAAGTTTACCAATCATAGCAGGTGCGATAAGAATCTTTGAAGTTATAAAGTAAACAACGAGAAACCCGATTAGTAAAAACAGGTCTTTACCGATTATCAAGACCACAACAGTCGGCGGAATTGGAAAACCTTCAACACGGCTTCGCTGCGAGACCAGCAACAGACATGCACACGTAATGAGCAGCTTGTCTGCGACCGGGTCCAGAAATGCCCCGAGCTTGGTAGCCATTTTTTTAGCCCTGGCCAAATAGCCGTCAATGCCGTCACTTACTGCCATAAATAAATATATGACAATTGAGATATACCGCATTGTATCACCAAGCTCAGGATTGTTTATCTTCAGCATGCAGCTTACAAACGGAACTATCAGCAGAATCCTGAAAATCGTAAGCCGATTAGCCCAGTTCAATTCCATACTGCGCCCATTTATTCCTTATAATAGAGACCGCCAAGTTCGCCGGTGCTTCACTTCGGCACCACAGGCCAATATATTAAACCCTTGGACCAAATTTAGCAATAATATTACTTGATGGAAAACACCACAGCGATATAATCACGATTGTTTACCGGCATCCATATTTTTTGCACAAATACGATATACTGGTTACGAGATAGTGGCTGTACTGAATGTAAATATCGACCATGTGGCGACGGTAAGACAGGCCCGGCTGACTGATGAGCCGGACCCCGTTTGGGCGGCGGTCGAGTGTGAACTGGCCGGCGCTAATGGGATTACCGTCCACCTGCGTCAGGACAGACGCCATATAAACGAC
>CAZUPG010000231.1:0-3491 GCA_964622085.1 uncultured Pirellulales bacterium
CAAAATTTCGCTTCGGCTTCTGCCGTGTGAAACTCTTGAATTGACCGAGCAAAAACAATCTACTGAACTGGAACAGCCGAAATTCAAAATAGTCGGAATTACAACTAAATACAAAGACCAAAATTATCTGCTGCTGCAGAGGTCAGTACGAGTTTACAACTTCGGCAACTTCGCAAGATAAAGGAGCTATTCGTGCCCCACGAACTCGACAAAATCATGATTTCTTCATCCAGTCCAGACTGGCATGCAAAATTAAGAGAAATTCATGCAGTAGTAAAAAGAGCAGCCTATTTTGAAGATGGAAGTGAGGAAGATAACCAACTCAATGAAATTCTAAGAAGGGTGAAAGAACATAGAGGGGCAAACTCAGCTATAATCGATTACACTAACAAGTTCGACAAAGTTCAGTTAACGCCTGAGCAGTTTCGGATAAGTAAAGAAAATTTGGAAAAAGCTCATAAAGAGATTGACAAAAAACTTTTAGCATCAATTCAGCAAGCTATTGAAAATGTTCGAAAGTACCAAAAAGAAATCTTTATCGGCAACTTCAAACATCCAGGAATAAAATACACTCCTATAAAACGAGTTGGCATTTGCGTGCCAGGTGCTTCTGCTCCGCTGCCTTCGACTGTGATAATGACAGCAGTACCTGCACAGGTAGCAGGCGTTAAGGAAATCGTCGTTGTTTCACCACCAAGATACGAGGGCACTATTCATCCTGTAATATTAGCTATTTGCCACGAATTGAGAATCAACGAAGTTTATCGCATTGGCGGTGCCCAAGCGGTCGCAGCTTTAGCATTTGGAACACAAACCGTTACTCCCGTTGATAAAATCGTGGGGCCGGGTAATCAGTGGGTTCAGATGGCAAAGAGAAAGGTTTTTGGATTTTTAGATATCGATTCAATAGCCGGCCCAAGTGAAGTATTGATAATAGCAAATGAAAAAGCTAATCCAGCGTGGGTTGCGGCGGATATGCTCAGCCAAGCCGAACATGCGCCGGGAAGTGCGGTTGTATTCACCGACTCACAGAATTTTGCGCAGGAAACACTTGAAGAGCTAAAAAAACAAGTGGGCCAATTGAGCAGGAAAGAAGAGACAATCAAATGCTTATTGAAATTCGGTGCTATAATCATATTTGAGAGCATCGATCAGGTGGTAATACAAGCCAATTTTTTTGCACCAGAACACTTGGAGATTCAATGCGGAGATGAAAGCAAGAAAATTGCCGAGCAAATTTATAATGCCGGTGCGATTTTCATAGGCGACTATTCGCCGGTTGCAGTTGGTGATTATTGGGCTGGACCGAGCCATACTTTGCCAACCGGAACCAGCGCGAGATTCTTTAGTGCTTTAAGTGCTAATGATTTTATCAAGTCAACGAGTATTATCGAATATGATAAGAAGAGATTGGCTGAAAGTGCGGAAGACATCATCCGATTAGCTGAGGCCGAAGGCCTCGACGCACACGCAAAAAGCATCTGGCTACGGCTTGGCCTACGCCGAGACGAGTAAAATCCGACAGAATGTCATTGCGAGGAGCTTGCCCCTAAGGGGCACAGCAACGAAGCAATCTAAAACGTAACATATGAGATTGCCACAGCCCTTTGGGCTTCGCAATGACAGTTCGTTCTATATCCCCCAGTCAAGTTTATCCTTATTCCGCCAGTAAAACCTGCCTAAAAAGTGTGCAGCTACCATTGCCAGATAAAAAAGCGGGAAGATATGATAAGCAAAAGATTTGCTGCAAAGGTATCCTACTGTTAAGAAGCCATAACCAAGAACCTGAAGATAATTGCCAGGCCGAGGCAAATTAGATATTACCCTTATGACCAATAGATCAAGGATGCAAAAGAGCGACACCAGTGGGCAATAAGGTAGAAAGGTTTTATATATCGAGCGAATTATCAATATGGGATTCAGTGCATCAAAGGAATCAAATAATACTCCAGCCAACAGCGCCATAGGCAAAAAGAAACTGCCAAGAACAAACAGCAGCCAAAATACGATGTCGACTCGTTCGGTGAGAATGTAATACACAGCCAGGGGCCAAAAACAGACGGCGAAGCAGCCGCATACACGTAGCAATTGTGAAAACAAGTCACCCTTGTCAGGTGTAGGCCGAAGTGAAATATCTGGTGCGCGCCAGCCGCCTTTGCTGCTATCGAAAATACAATATGCGAGGTAATAGAGAGCGTAACCAACGTACAGCAGGTAGAGCAGCAACGATAAGATGCCACCCAAAATGAAAAATCCGGAAAGCACGTATCTACTTATTAGGCCTACCACAAATGGAGCACATAAGAAAATTGCTAAATGGATACCACCGGATATGCTGAGCGGATAGAAAAGCGCATCAATAAACCACGGCAGCTTGCTTTTACGCTCTAATGGTGGCTCTTCCTCCAGTATTTTCACATCATAACCCTTCGAGTGAAAAAAGCTGAGAATAGATATTTTAAGCGTTTGCCAATTTTTCTTTTATCAGTTCTTTGGCTTTTGTGAGGGCATCTTTGATTTTCTCTGGTTTTTTCCCGCCGGCCTGGGCCATTTGTGGTCTTCCGCCGCCACCACCATCGACTATCGGCGCAATTTCTTTAACTATGTCACCCGCCTTCAGTCCTATCTTGATTAAATCATCGGTTACGCCTGCCAGCAGTGTCGCCTTGCCATCGTCCTCAAAGCCCAGGACAACAACTGCTGATTTCGCCTTCTTCTTCAGCATATCGATTGCTTCTCTGGCCTGCTCGGCCGAAGTTGCTGATAATAGGCCAATGATTACGTGAGAATCCCCGATTTTTTCGCTTCTTTCAAGAAGCCGTCTTGCCTCAGCTATAACGTCACTGCCGCTCTTTCTGGAAGCAGATTTTAGCTCCTTGGAGAGTTTCTTGTTTTCTTTTATCAGCCGCCTGACTCTATCGGCAACTTCTTCGGCGGGCACTTTTAGCATCACCGAAAGCTCATCGACTATGCCACTTCGCTCTTCAAGGTATTTGGCCAGGCCACTGCCGGTAAGTGCGGTAATTCTGCGAACTCCTGCTGATATGCTCTCTTCTTTGATTATCTTAAAGCCACCTATGGAGCCAAGCCTGTCCACGTGGGTACCACCACAAAATTCCTTGCTAAAGGCCTCAGCGACCTGTTCTTGGCCCTCGACGCCGATACCTACGACCCGTACCTCATTTTCGTATTTTTCACCAAATAGCGCCATTGCACCGAGTTTTTGGGCCTGTTCTTTTGGCATTACCGCAAAGGTAACCGGAAGGTCTTCTGCGATTTTTTCTCGTACTTTATTCTCAGCCTCCTTTAATTCTTCGGCAGAAGGAGCTTTCGGATATGTAAAGTCAAATCTCAGATAGTCCGGCCCAACGTAGCTGCCCTGCTGGGCTACCGATTTACCCAGCACCTGCTGCAACGCCCACTGCAATAGATGAGTAGCGGTATGATTTTTCTTTGTCGCATCTCTGTCTTTGCTGACTATGGCCGTAACC
>CAZUPG010000232.1:0-3470 GCA_964622085.1 uncultured Pirellulales bacterium
AGAGATACACCGTTTTGCGAAGTCCTCATATCGACAAAAAATCGCGTGAGCAGTTCGAGCTTAGGACTCATAAACGCCTGATAGACATCCATGAGGCCAACGCACGGACGGTCGAAGTGCTAAATCGTTTGGTAGTACCTGCCGGAGTCTTTGTACGGATTAAGGCCTAATATAAACAAAGCGGTTGCGGTTGCGAGGCTCGTCACGGTTACGTTTTACGTAAGCCTGTCCTGAGCGAACTCGAAGGGACGATAGACGAAACGAGCAGCGCAACCGATAAACGAAATACGAATATGGCAATGTTATTAGGAAAAAAAGTTGGAATGACCCAGGTATATGATGAATCGGACAGGATGCTGCCTGTTACGGTCATACAAGCCGGGCCTTGTACCATTATGCAGGTCAAAACGATTGGGACCGATGGTTACAACGCAGTTCAGTTAGGTTTTGATGATATAAAGCCCTCTCGCAGGAAAAACTCGCAGATAGGACACGCTGAGAAAGCCCATACAGAACCGAAGAAATTCGTCAGGGAGATGCGACTGCCAAATAGCGTCGAGCCTGAGTATAAAATCGGTGATACTATTACGGTCCTGGTCTTTGCTGAGAATGAATTTGTCGATGTTGTAGGTACGAGTAAGGGCAAGGGCTTTGCAGGGGTGATGAAGCGACATGGTTTTAGTGGTTTTCCCGCCTCGCACGGAACGGAACGAAAACACAGAGCAGCCGGCTCAATATCGAGTTTTGCCAGCGATGCCGGCCATGGCCCTGGCCCCAAGAAAGGCAAGAAAATGGCGGGGCATATGGGCAACTGCCGTGTTACCACAAAAAACCATCGCCTGGTAGCAATAGACAAAGAGAAAAACCTATTAGTTGTTAAAGGCTCAGTTCCCGGGCCTGCGGGCGGCTATTGTCTCGTCCGCAGTGCCAAAACCGAGGGACAAGAGACGAAATAATGATTGACTTGGCTGTTTACAACAAAGATGGGCAGGAAATCGACAGCTTAAAAGTCGATGAGTCAGTTTTCGGCAGCTCTGTCAGATACCCTCTGCTTAAGCAGGCGATTGTTATGTACCAGGCAAACAAGCGTGTTGGAACGGCTGCAACCAAGGGCAGAAGTATAGTGGCCGGCTCGGGCAGAAAGCTCTTTAGGCAAAAAGGCACTGGTAATGCCCGGGTTGGTAACCGCAGAACCGGCAAGCGAGTCGGCGGCGGTGTTACTTTCGCCAAAATGACAAGGGATTTCGGAAAGCGTATGCCTAAAAAGCAAAGAAGATTGGCCAGAGATTCGGCAATACTGGCAAAACTTTTGAGCAGTAATGTTGTGGTAGTTGATGAGCTTAATTTTGAAAAACCCAAAACCAAAGATTTTCTGAACATCCTTAATAATTTGAAGATCCAGCGTAGCTGCCTCGTAACGGTCAGTGATTATGACGGTGACCTTTACAAATCAGCTAAAAATATTCCGAAAGTTTCCGTACTACCCGTCGCTGAATTGAACGCCGGCGATATCTGCAGTTATCATAAAATGCTTTTTACCAAAGAGGCGATGATATCTTTTTTGAACAGAAACCAGCCCGCCGCGGCGGGCCAGCCGGATGAGAGTCAATAGGTGTTAATGTGGACGATTATAGTGTGATAATTCGGCCTTTAATTACAGAGCAGAGTACGCACCTTGCCGGTAACAAAGGTGCATATTCCTTTGAGGTGAACAAAAAAGCTAATAAAACACAAATAAAAAAGGCGGTGGAAGCACTATATAACGTTAAGGTAGATAAAGTAAGAACAGCTAACCGTACAGGCAAGCATCGCCGCAGAGGCATGGCCTTTGGTACTACGGCAAGCTGGAAAAAAGCTGTTGTATATTTAGAGCCGGATTATCATATAGATTTGTTCTAAAAAGTAGAAGATTTATGATACGTGAGCAAAAAATATTTTTATTCGCCGCGTTTATTTTGGCTATTGTTTCAGTCGCTAATGCGGACTTGAGTTTAACAATCAATGGACTTGATGCGACAACAGGCCCGCTGGAAATAAACTCCAAAGAAGATTTAATCATTGCTGTTGCAGGAGAAACCCAGGCAGATGCTAATAGGTGTTCTGTCGATATTTAGGAACATCAATGTAAGCGACCAAGTTGGCTTTACTTCTACCCAGTGCATAACACGAGATTCCGGCGAAGCTAATTTCACATACTACGAGATATATTGGGAGTATCAAGAGGATCCTCCCTATGTAAAAGAAAGTTCGGTAAGAAAGGACTGCTGGCCGTATTTGCCATGAACATGAATAGGACGACGCTATGGACAAGAAAAAATTAGTGTTAATTATGATGTTTCTTATGCTACCTTTTGCCCAGACTAGCTTTGTACAGAACGTCGCAAGAGCAAGAAGCGATGGAAAGAAAGCAAATGATGGCAAGAAATTGTTCCTAGATGCTAATATAGCTCTTTCAGAAAACAGGTTTGCTGATGCCCATGCCATCGCTGAGAAATTGATTCGTGATTATGCCGGTGATTACCAAATCAGCCTTTATTTAAGCCTATATGTACATACTCTCTACTGTTTGGATGAGGACTTTCAAGAAGGCATGCTACGCCCCACACCCTCAGGAATACAAGATAGAATAAAGGTGCTGAAAGCAAAGAGAGACAAAAATGTAATAGATCTGGTTAAATTAGTCATGGTAGGTAATGGCCCTGGTGGCGGTTTTAGTATTGAGTATCTGGAGGAGGTTTTGCAGAAGTTTCCCGATAGTATTTGGCGAGATTGGGCCGAATGGATGTTAATTCAAGAGAAGGAATATAGGCCAAGAGAAAAATACCAAGATAAGAGTCCTGAAGAAAGATCTAAATTGCTGATGCGAGACCTTTACAAAGTTGGCAAAAAGTTCATTGGGGAACATTCGGATAGCTATATGCTACCCAAACTTCTGAAAGCTACCGCAGGCTGGGGGCATTGGTGCGATGCATTGGTTGATGCATTGGTTGATGCGTCAGCAAAGGATGAAGCTGTCCGAATGTGCGATAGAGTCCTGAAGGATTACCCAAGTGCTGAGTATCATTGCGCCCGAGCAAGAGAGATACTAAGAGAATTGCTGGGCGAGAAGTATAAGGAACCGGAAGGTTGTTCCGAAGAGCAAGACAGAATCATAACGCGGTTTTACTGCCATGGACCTGATGAATACAAAAGGTGCGTACGAGAATATCTCTAAATGAAAAGTGCAAATTAACCGATTCTGAGTGGAAGGAGTTTGTAGAAGCTGTAAAAAGTGAAGGGCAAAAGCAATAAAAGATTAACTGCGGAACACAGAGAATACATTAGGTAATTATTATGGGTATTCGAGTTTATAAACCGACAAGCGCCGGACGCAGAAACAGTTCGGTGAACGATTATTCTGAGCTGACGACCGACAAACCTGAGAAGTCGCTCTGCAGACGGATAAAGAAGACCGGCGGAAGAAATTATCA
>CAZUPG010000233.1:0-3445 GCA_964622085.1 uncultured Pirellulales bacterium
AATATAGACGCTATCGTCGGTGCTCATAATAGCACCTGATAACAAGTGCAGTTTCCCTTCGGTTTTCTTATGCTTGATGACATTTTCGACTGTTATTGGGACAGCTTTGAGATAGTTTCGGTTGAGGTCTTTTATCAGATAATCACAAGCTCCGGCCTTCCAGGCTTTGACAGCTATTTCCTCGTTGCCGGTTCCGGTGACAATTATAACGGGGGTATTCTTCACCAAATCTAAGACATCAAATGCAGTGCCATCCCCAAGTGCGTAATCGGAAATTATAATATCAAACTGGTCAGAGCCTAATAGGCTCTTGGCCTTTGAAACAGAACCGGCTATTGTGCAATCATACGGAAGCTCTTGCTCCTCTACCGACCGTTTGAAGGCCAATTGATCCATTTTATCGTCTTCAACGAACAAAATTTTATGTCTTGTACTTTCCATAATCTTACTCCACATTTTGCGGCAGCTCACTTAAAGTCCAATAAAGGTCGATGGTCCTGATTGTGTCCACAAAACTTCTATAGTCAACGCTCTTGAGCATATAACCGGCAACACTGAGTTTAAAGCTCTCAACTTTATCCCGCTGTTCCTGAGATGTAGTTAAGACCACAACGGGGATACTTTTCAGCTCTGCATTGTCTTTTATGACTTTTAGAAATTCGATGCCGTTCATTTTTGGCATATTCAAGTCCAACAAGACCAAACAGGGTTTGCCGTTGTTTTGATTAGCTTTTAAATAGTTCAACGCCTCCTCACCATTGATTTTGTGGATTAGTTGATTTGCTACCCTTAAGTCTTTAAACGCTCTTTCGACCGTCATTGCATCGACACTGTCATCTTCAACTAATAAAACCGGCCTTGAGTTTCTCATTTGTAACCCCCGTTTCTTGCTTTGGCAGAGTGAAGAAAAATCTGCTTCCTTCACCGAATTTTGACTCGACCCAAATCTTACCTCCGTACATCTCTACAATCTTCTTTACAACAGTAAGGCCAACACCTGTGCTTTCGAACTCGTCACGCGGTGATAATGTCTGGAACATTTGAAAGATTTTTCCGAAGAATTTTTCCTCAATCCCGGGGCCGTTATCAACGATACGGAATTTCCAAAAGCCCTTTTCTTCGCTACAGCCGAGTTTTATCAGGCCTTGTGGTTTATCCATATATTTCACGGCATTACTCAGCAAATTCTGGAACACCTGCATAATGCGTGTTTGCTCACACGTTATAGTAGGCAGCTCGTTTTCAACTTTAATCGTGACATTTTCCGACAAGGAAATCATATCAATAACTTCTGTGACAAGCTCATTTAGATTCACCTCGACTTGTTCTTCTCTTATACGTCCTACTCTCGAGTATTGCAAGATGCCGTCAATAAGATTGTGCATTCGGTCCACTCTGTTTACAAGCAAACCCAATTGCTTTTTGCCATCTTCATCAATCTTATCTGCATAATCGGTTATTATCCAGTCAGCCAGGGTTTTAATTCCGCGCAGTGGGGCTTTCAAATCATGTGATACCACGTATGCAAAGTCCTTGAGCTCATTATTAGCATTTTCCAGCTGTTCGAGAAGCTGAGCCTGACGCAACTCTGCCTTCTTGCGTATGGTGATATCCCGGAATATACCCTGCATTACTTTTTTGCCCCCAACTTCAAGTAAACTGGCCTTTACTGCAACATCTTTTATCTCTCCCTTTTTGGTAATAATCTGTGTTTCTAACGTCTGGCCTTGTTTATTTTTGAGATGCTCCTTGTAGGTCTTGCTAAATCCCCCCTTTATTTTTTCTGGAGGATGGAGAATCCGCTGGTGTTGACCTATTAGCTCTTCTCTTTCTCGGCCAACCAATTTTGTTACCGCAGGGTTACAGTCGATTATTACGCCTGTTTCGGCATCGGTTACGACGATAGCATCTAACGCCCCCTCAAACTGTATTCTGTATTTTTCTTCGGTTTTACGTAAATTCTCTTCCGCCTTTTCGCGTATGGCAATTTCCTGGGTTAATTGTTCATTGGCAGTCGTAAGCTCAGCAGTCCGCTCCTCGACTCTCACTTCGAGCTTTTCCTTAGCATCAACTAATTCTACGTCTCGCTGTTGGATTTGCTCTAACATTTCATTGAATCCGTCGATAAGCGAACCCACTTCATCATTACTGTGCTTGATAGCTCGAGCAGAATAGTCCTTTTCCTCAGAAACGGCTTTTGTGACCCCAGCCAGACTTAGAATCGGTTTGGAAATGACCTTCTGAAGTCGTGATGATATCAGAAGAGCCACCGCAGAAGAAAGAAACAGCACGGCAATGATTACACCTATATTACGCTTGAGCATCGAATACATAGGGCTCATATCCGACCGCAGACAAACTGTCCCTATCACTTCCCCATCGAGAACAATAGGTTTGAAAACAGCTAAAAGACCATCACCAAAACTGAAACCGCTTTCTTGAAGCTCGGATGGATGAACTCTTATATCAGCATAATTGCGATAATAAGTTGCAAAGAGCTTATTGTCGTTGGTATAAACAGCACCAAAGACAATAGAAGATTCCACACGAAGGGCACGTAGCGTCTCCTTTGCATCCTCAGCATCCTGGAAGGTCAGAGCCGCTTTGCAGTTTTCCGCTATCATCTCTGCCTGCGTTGACAAATTCTGCACCATACTATTGCGGAGTACACTTTGCTCCCAGCCGATAAATGCAATCCCTGCCAGCACCAGCCCGGTGACGCATGTCAGCATGATAATCAATATCAGCTTATACTTTATTGTCACATTTTGCAAAACAGACATAATTACTTCTTTGCCTCGTCTGATTGTTCTTCTTCGACTATTCTTTGCGCAAGTCGCAGAAGCTGAGACCGGATTTTGAGCTTAGCCTGCTTGGCTGTGGCTATGTTAATTCCAAAACGAACTTTTCTCTCCTCCCTAATGAAATTGATAATACCACCGGATTCGAGAAAACCTTTAGTATCTGCAACCGTCAGGACGCTGTGGTCTTTGACCAAATTTATGGTTTCTCTAAACTTTGTCTTCTCCGAACGGCAGATAAACAACAGGTGACATTTTCTGATAGCGTCGATTTGTTGATGCTGCTCAGATTCATTTTTCCCCCGGGATTTTTCAAGCTCTTTGAGACCCTTAAATCGTTTTATGACAACCTTCCCTCCCTTAATGGGTTTGTCCTTAATAGGCTCAAAGGACCTGCCAAAGGGGTCTTTTCCGATGATACCTATAATTATTGGCTCATTGCTATCAGCGACCTTTTCTTCCGGCCAGTCAACAAACCTGATAAAGTTATATAAGAATGCGGCTTTAACCTGATATTCAATGCTGGTTGCGGAATTAGCCCGGGCCTTTGGCGAAATCGCTGCCATAAACAAGACCAAAGCTAAAACTATCAAATTGTAAGCTCTAATTCTCATCTTTTTATACCTGCTAACTTTCTCCTTCAA
>CAZUPG010000234.1:0-3442 GCA_964622085.1 uncultured Pirellulales bacterium
ACCCATCCAGGGTCTGTCAAGCTCGATCCAATCCTTATCAGGTGGGTCACGGGCAATTCGCTCTGATACTCGATATATGTCCCCTGTTTCATTATCCACTACCGTATAGCCGTCATTTATCCAAGTTTCCTTACCAGCTTCTTCTATCTGAAGCACATTATCACTAACAAAAGAAACACCAACTGTCATTGGTATGGGCCGATCGCCTGAACCACCTAGATATGTAGAGCCGCTGCCAACTTTTCTGCTAACAAAAACCGTTACCTGCACAAGCCGATTCGGGGCAGGAGCCACTCGCCTGCAAAGAGCAGACCAGAAGTATTGCTTCTCAGCCAGGTCTGTTCTCGTCGATGGATATGCGAATTCATTGGGATCGATTGGCCAGATACCAGAAACATCGTTAAAATCGACACAGTAAATGGTCGGATCTGCTTTTTGCCACTGAGTTGAGGCAAGGTTGACGTCATAAATCCTTATCTTTGCGAGGGCCTCGTCCCATACTATTGCTGCGATGGTTCGCTCGGTGGCTATTGTCGAAAAATGGATGCCGGCTACAAAAGTACCGCCTATGAACATCAATCCTATTGCCAGCGTACCGACAGCCAGCAGTACCTCCGTCAGAGAAAAACCGTTATTTTTTAGTTCATCGTTCATTGTATCTTGCCACTGATTTCACAGATTTCACTGATTTATATTTTAGAGCCACGAGTTACACAAATTATTTACTAATTTGTGTTCATTTGTGTTTAACCCGTGAGATGGTGGCTTTGCCTATCTCATGGGTTTAATTCGTGGTTAATTATCTTTTTTATCTCTGTGACCAATTTCACTTTCAATCCTACTCAATTATTGTTCCCATGTATGCGTTTATGTAAAACGGCTCAAGACCGCTCAAATACTCTGACCACGCCAGGCCTATTTTGTAAACCCGCTTAAATTCCTTTTGTTCGTAGATAATAAAGCTGTTTCGGCTTGGCTCAGGCCCTAAGCCCAGACCAATGTCGGGATATAAATTAGCACCAAAATAGTCATCCTGATAGAACATTGCGATCTTACTAGTCTCGACATTAAAAGCTGTGTTAAATATGTCATCATTGCTGCTATCACCTGTTCTGCCGTGACGGTTTCTTACTCGAACCCCGTGGATTACAAGCTTTCCATTAGGCGAGAAAATAATTGAAAAAGTTGTCATATCGCTAAGTTCAGCATCGTTGTCGATGTAAGTGTCTTGGTTTGGGCTAAGCAAGGGATCATTAAGTCGATATTCATTGTTGGGATTTGCCGGATTTGTAGTTGTTTTACGACCGGACACTATGGTGAAATCCATTACACTAACTGATTCTGGCAGTTTTATCGGCCTTAGGCCCTCGACCGCTCTAAAACCATAAGCCATCACATTTGGGTCCTGGATAATAAATATCATATATTGAGGGGCTTCGAGCGGGCCTTCCGGCTGGTACGCTTTCTGGAATCTTATGCCTGCGTATTTTTGTTCTTTCGCCGCTATCGCACGAGCGGTGGATAATGCTGCGCTTATCATGCTCTTCGTACTGCTGCCGGTCTCGAATGAATTGATAAAGGCACGCACAGCCGGCACACCAAGGCCGACAAGCAGCGCTATGGTTGCGATAATAACCACCATCTCCATCAGCGAAAGACCAGATTGTTTGCATTTTGCTTTCATCTTTTCACTTTAGCCACAGAGTTCACAGAGTTCACAGAGTACACAGAGTTTTTCAATGTTGTCATTCCTGCGAAAGCAGGAATCTATATTCTTTTATCTCTCTGTTATCTGTCTTCTGCCTTCTGTTTTCTGTCTGCCCTGCCTGTCCTGAGCATCGCCGAAGGGAGCTTGTCGAAGGGTCATCTGTTCCTTATATCATCACCATTGCCGAACGTTTTGTCTTTGCCGGCCGATATCAATAACGGATAAGTATCCCTACTCGTGTCGTATATATAATCCAGCGCCGTTCCCCACGGGTCATATATCTCATATACGGGCGGGTCAGCCACCGGGTTATACTTATTTTGTATTAGCTTATCGCTGATTTTTTTCATTATGTTCCGAGAAGCAGGTACAAAATCAAGTGCCTCGTATAGAAGTTCCGAATGTGCAGGAGCATTGTTGGAATCTACTTCTATCTGAACAGGAAAGTTATCATTAACGTCCTTATATTCATCCAGAGCACCTTCCAGCAGTGCGAAGGTAGCTTCGATGGCCTTTTCTTTGGACTGTGTATCGATATGTGAGGCGATACCGATTACCATCGTGGCCAGCAACGCAATTACCGCCAAGACAATTATTATCTCGATGAGTGTTAAACCGATTTTCATTTTGCCACCGATTTATATTTTTTGCCGCAAAAAAGCTCAAAAGGAAAAAAGATATATTTTTTGTGCTTTTTGTGCCTTTTTGTGGCTAATTTTTAATCCGTGTTAATCTGCGAAATCCGCGGCTAATTATCTTTTTTTTCTCTGTGTCTAAAAATAATCAGTGTCATTCAGTGTCTTAAAAATTCAGGTTTTGTTATTTTGTTGCACATAATTATGGACAACCAAATGGATGCTGCCCTTCACAAACTTCAGCAGTTCCTCCAGTATATAAATATCCTCCAACCTCCCACCAACAAATTGTATAATCATTATTAACAATACCATTTACACATTTTTCTATTACATTATCATTACCATAAAATGCTTGAGGTGCGCTACTTGCTGCCGATACCTGTAAAATGCCACTGGTTATTCTTACAATAATAATGCATTCTATGTCCCATTCAATGCGCCATTCAATACACCCATCTTGTTTATAACCATCACAATGAGCAATTATACCTAAGTTTTTTCGCCATTCACAGGATGATACTTGTTCTAAAACATATGTACCATTTACACCCGAAACTTCAGTATATACTTGTTTACCATGACAACCACCGCAAAAGCTTAATCCTGAAAATGTTACTGTTACATATTTAGGCGTTTGTCCTTCTGTACAATATTGACAATCATTTTCACTATATTCAATACAACAATCTTCTGGGTCATTAGTTGGAGTGAACGTTATTTTCTCCCACTCTCCGGTACTGTCATCTGTCAATTGTACGCTACCGCCATTGCAACTTAGAGATTTTGACCAGGTTTTTCCGCTTACAGGGTCATTGGAATAATCGCAACTGGAGGAGCCGTACCAGCCATGCCATCCACAGCAGGCATGATATGTAAGAACGACAAATTCCCCGGTTTTTTGCCCATACTCAAATGCACCTAACCAACAACCATCGGAAACTTTAATGAGCTTTGCACAAGAGGGAACAGAACCGAGCGAGTCACTCCAGTCGGCGCAGAAGTAATTTGCGTCGCATACGTTGTAATCGAAGGTTCTCCCCAAATTTATCCTTCCCCAGCCGTAATCTACCTGTGCGAGTACTGGCGCTCCTGTGTT
>CAZUPG010000235.1:0-3441 GCA_964622085.1 uncultured Pirellulales bacterium
CGCCGTTTAGGCAAATGAAGACTGCCACGGCGAAGTCCCCAAGGGACGAAGCCGGGCTTACCCACTGTGTTGAATTTCAGCGAACTACGCCTTGGCAAGCCAGTCATTTCGCATCTCGTATTTTGGATATCGCATGTCGTGAAAAGGCTTTGTTTTTAACACTCCAATTGGACATTTGGTTTGTGAGACAATCATGCAAAATTTTTATAAGCGCATAAGACATAAGAGCTTAAGAAAAAAAGTAAAAAGTGCGAAAATTGTGCAAAAATGAGCAAAAATTTGCGAAAATGCGCGCATTTTTATCAAAAATTATCGGCTTTTGAGCACTTTTTGACACGCCTACAAAATTGTATTTGACTTCTCAAAATATGTTTTATTTCTGGCACGCAACTTGCGTACAGATTGCGACAGACGTCGCCAAAATCGGAGCCGAAGTGACAGATAACGGACGATACCTGCCCGCTTCTAAAAGGTATGATAGAAAACAGACATGAGTCTCGTAGTCATAACCATCAATTCTTTTTGTGAGCAAATGTTACTTTTGTTTTCTCTTGTGCCTTATATAATTAGATGTGGAGACTGTGTATCCATAGGAGGGAACTGAAAATGAGATCGAGTAGACTTATCCGGCTGACTTTGGCTTTGATGCTTCTTGTCGTCGGGTGCAAGAAGAAATCAACCGGAAGTCCAACATTGCACCAAGCAGCCAGAGCAGGTGACATTGAGCAGGTGCAAAAGCTCCTCGCAAGATGGGCTAATGTTAATGCAAAAGACTGGGCTGGAGATACACCTTTACATGAAGCGGCACAATACGGCCGTAAGAATGTGGCAGAACTACTTATAAAACGTAGTGCCTACGTAAATGCAAAGAACAAAGACAACGATACACCTCTTCATATCGCAGCTTGTTATGGCCACAAGGCTACAGTGATATTGCTAATTGCCCATGGGGCTGATATCAATATAAAAAACAAATTTGGTGAGACGCCGCTGTATAATTCAACCAAAGAACACCACAAAGATATAACCTTACTACTTATCGACAACGGAGCCGATGTCAACGCAAAAGGCAGATTTTCTGGTGAGTCACCTATTTTTTATGCGACAAAAAATGGTGATAAAGATATGGTGGAACTGCTGATTGCCAAAGGCGCTAATGTTATCGCAGATTGCCGTTGGGACAATATAACATTACTACATTTAGCCGCTTTATACGGCTATAAGGATTTGATTGAGCTTTTTATTGCCAAAGGCATCGATATCAATGCAAAAAACGATCATGGCGATACACCATTACACTTCGCGGCTGGGGCAGGCCGAGAAGATACAGTGGAATTGCTTCTTACAAAAGGAGCTGACATCAATGCAAAAAACAATCACGGTGAAACACCGATTGTTAGCGCGGCTCGTTGTAGTAAACAAACTGTTGCAGAGCTTCTTTTTACCAAAGGTGCTAATCTTAATGCCACAGAACAAGGATTGAAGTGGCTACTATTTTTCACCGCCCACTACGGTCTGAAAGATATTGCCGAACAGCTAATTAACAAAAACCCTAATTCCATTGATGTAACAATCATCCTTTCAGGT
Organism: uncultured Pirellulales bacterium; assembly: GCA_964622085.1. GTDB lineage: Bacteria > Planctomycetota > Phycisphaerae > Sedimentisphaerales > Anaerobacaceae > CAZBWE01. The sequence continues at coordinate 1,588 of CAZUPG010000235.1, forward strand.
CCTACACAACCACCTCTCTGGGAAGCAATTTCGAATGGACAAACAAATGTGGCTGAATTATTCATTGCCAATGGTGCCGATATCAATACACAGTTCTATGATGGCAATAGACTGTTACACGAGGCAGTCCGTAAAGGCCATAGTGATATAGTTGAATTGCTTATTGCATACGATGCTGATGTTAATGTAAAGAATCAATTCGGGAAAATACCACTGCACTACGCGGTTTCCGGCAATAACAAAAATATTATTATGCTTCTTTTGGCAAACGGTGCCGACATCAATGCAAAGGACAATGATGGCGATACACCCCTACATACCGCTGCTCTTCGCGGTTATAAAGACGTTGTGGAAATGCTTATTAACCACGGCGCCGATGTCATGGCCAAGGATTGTGGAGGCTTAACGCCCATAGATGAGGCAACACGACGGCGACACAATGATATAATAGAATTTCTTAAAACAAAAACAACAAGTGCGAACAGAACATCTGAGTATGCCCAAAAGTCTTTGAGCCATGAAGCCGGCCCGAGTGATAAAGAAACTGTTAAATCTCCTTCTGTTACAACAAGCGATCCGAATCTTAAAAGCCTGACCGTTCAGCGTGTTCAACTCTCCGATGCAGCTATTGCCCAAAGATATAAAAACACACTTGCCAAAGATAATTCAATTTTTGCTATCAATCTATACCAGAGTCTATGTACTTCCGAGGGTAATTTATTTTTCTCACCCTATAGTATATCCGAAGCTTTAGCCATGGCATACGCAGGAGCTCGCGGTAACACGGAAACGCAAATGGCAAAAACGCTTCAGTTTTCTCTCGATCAGGAGAATCTTCACCCCGTATTTGCCGGATTAAGAAGTACTCTGAATAAACTCCAAGTAAAAGACAGCATTAAGCTGAACATTGCAAACTCTTTATGGCCTCAACAAGGCTACCCTCTCCTGGATGATTACAAATCTCTTGTTGAAAGGTATTACGATACTTATATCACACCTGTTAACTACTTTAATGCGAGCGAATCTGCACGACAAACAATTAACAAATCGATCGAGGACAAAACAGAACAAAAGATAAAAGAAGCACTTCCAAGCGGATTACTTGACGCCGGCACTCTACTTGTGCTGGTTAATGCTATCTATTTAAAAGGCAATTGGGAATATAAATTTGATCCAAATAATACGCAGAATGCTCCCTTCTATATCTCACCACATAAACAAGTTCAGGTACCCATGATGAATCAAACAGAGATGGTAAAATATGCAGATACCAATTCTATGCAGATTCTCGAATTACCGTATAAAGGTAGCAACTTTTCAATGCTTGTGCTTCTACCAAAAGAAATCGGCGGTATTACGCAACTTGAGAAAAGTCTATCCGCCGAGAACCTTATGGAGTGGAGAGATTACCTATACAAATGGCCTGTTCATTTTTTCCTTCCTAAGTTCAAAATGACCTGCCTATTCAGATTAGATAAGACCCTCCAGGACATGGGTATGATTGATGCTTTCCAAGGAACAGCCAACTTCGCTGGCATGACCGGCAATCGCGATTTATTTATCACGTTTATAATTCACAAAGCATACGTCGATGTGAATGAGGAAGGCACAGAAGCAGCCGCTGCAACAGCAGGTGGATTTGGAGGCTCTCCACCACCGCCTGCAGTTTTTAGAGCTGATCATCCATTCTTATTCCTGATACAGGAAAATAAAACCGGGAGCATACTCTTTATAGGCAGAGTGACTGATCCAACTAAGAACGAATAATAAAATACTTGGCCAAGATAAAAACTTAAGCAGCATGTTCGAAATTAAATGTCCGGAATGTGGAGCGAATATCAAAGACTTAATACG
>CAZUPG010000236.1:0-3429 GCA_964622085.1 uncultured Pirellulales bacterium
TTAAGCTACACAGTTGATATTGTCAAGAATTCAGATGGTAAGTAATAAATATGTTTGGTTGGCCTAAATATCTGTAATGTGCTAAAATGAACCGGCGTATTGTCAGACGTTTAGAAGGCTTAAAAAATATGGGTGATAATGATTCCAAGACCAGGCTGGACTTTGTTCGGCAGATTGTCGCTGACGATTTGAAGACGAATAAGTGGGATGGCCGAGTTGCGACCCGATTCCCGCCTGAGCCGAACGGCTATCTCCATATCGGCCACGCCAAGAGCATCTGCTTGAACTTCGGCATTGCAGAAGAGTTCGGCGGCCTGTGCAATCTGCGACTCGACGATACTAATCCAACAAAGGAAGAGCAGGAATATATCGACTCGATTATGGAAGACGTCCGCTGGCTCGGCTTTGACTGGCAGGACAGATTATATTATGCCTCGGACTACTTCGAGCAGATATATCAGTACACCCTGCAGCTTATAAAGGCCGGCAAGGCATACGTCTGCGATTTAACAGCCGACCAGACGAGAGAATATCGCGGCACCTTGACTAAGCAGGGAACCGATAGCCCCTATCGCAACCGCAGCATCGAGGAAAATCTCGACTTATTTGAGAGGATGAGAGCCGGCGAATTCCCAGATGGCTCACGCACGCTGCGTGCGAAAATAGATATGGCACATCCAAACCTGAATATGCGAGACCCCATTATGTACCGCATCCTGCACACAGAGCATCCCCGCACATCTGACAAATGGTGCATCTACCCAACGTACGACTGGGCACACGGTCTTGAGGATTCTATCGAAGAAATCACTCATTCGATTTGCACACTCGAATTTGAAAACCACAGACCTTTGTACGACTGGTTCCTCGACCAGTTAGGAGTTTTCCATTCCCAGCAGATAGAGTTTGCTCGTCTCAATCTTTCTTACACGGTAATGAGCAAACGCAAGCTCCAGCAGTTGGTGCAGAAAGACCTTGTCAATGGCTGGGACGACCCGCGAATGCCTACGATTTGTGGCCTGCGAAAACGCGGCTACCCACCGGCGGCTATCCGAAACTTCTGCAAGGTCATCAGCGTTAATAAGTTCAACAGTACCATTGATATCGCACTATTGGAGCATTGCCTCCGCGAAGATTTGAACAAAACATCAACCCGCGTCATGGCTGCTCTCAAGCCGCTCAAAGTCGTTATCGACAATTATCCCGAAGGTAAAGTTGAGCAATTGGGGGCTATCAATAATCCCGAGGACCCAGGCGCAGGCACACGGAATGTTCCTTTTTCGCGGGAGCTTTACATTGAGCGGGATGATTTTATGGAGCAGCCACCGAAAAAGTTCTACCGCCTTGCACCAGGCAGGGAGGTTCGCCTGCGATACGCATACTTTATCACCTGTAAAGACGTGGTTAAGAATGCAAGTGGTGAGATTATCGAGTTACACTGCACTTATGACCCGGCTACGCGAGGTGGTGACGCCCCTGATGGCCGAAAGGTCAAATCTACGCTTCACTGGGTCTGCGCCAAACACGCAATCAAAGCCGAAGTACGTCTTTACGACCATTTGTTCACAAAGGAAATCCCGGATAAGACGGAAGAAGGCAAGGATTTCACATCCAACCTGAATCCAAACTCTCTGCAGGTTTTGACCGATTGTTTCGTAGAGCCATCTTTGAAAGATGCAAAACCATTAGGTCGCTATCAGTTCGAACGGCTCGGCTATTTCTGCGTTGACCCCGACAGCTCCTCCGGCAAACTCATATTCAATAGAACCGTAACCCTTAAAGACACTTGGGCAAAAATCCAGAAAACACGACAAACATCACGGTCGTGACTTGAGGAAATCTATCAATTCGCATTTAACTGAAAGTCAACGTAAGGTGAATACTGTAGTATCACCTTATATTTATTCTTCGGGTCCGGCTCTTCGCCGAGATAAAACTTCACGCTCATTTTCCCCTCGTCAAGGTCGTATATACTGTGCCAGAGCGTCCTAGCGGGCGGAAACCGCCTGTCTTGCGGCACATTAGGCGAAATCGCGACTCGACTGTTGATTTCTTTTGCCTGTTCGATGCTGAATTTCCCGCCTGCCTTTACGGCCTTGCGAAGGATATCTAAACGTCTATAACTATCCATCACATTATTCGGCAGGGTACTGATTTTTCTCCGCCTGGACACCAGGTGGTTCGTAATACACTGAGGCCCGTCGCCATCGAGGACGAAAGTCTTGTCTCGCGCCGGCGAAATCTCGAAAATAAAGCTCTTTCCGGATTTATCCGCAATCAGATAGTGACATGGAGTGTTAATATAATAATGCTTTAGAGATAACATCGCTTGTTTTGCCTGCTCAGTATCTTTGCAGGTATCGAGCAAATAGCGCATACACAATAGCTCATGCATCCCTATCCCTGCTTCGGGTTTTGAAGTGTTCATGGTTTCATGCTCTGCAAATACCGCCACCGCCAGTCCTTGCGAATTTACGCCGTCAAGGACACCGCCCAGATAGTCATAAGCGCAGATATAAATGCTGGGGTATCCTTTATCCGGGTATATCTCAAACACGTATGGAATAACCTGGGCCGGCTTTTTGCCTGTCTTTGGGTCTGTCACTTCGAGAGTTCTTGTTGAAAAATCGAAGTTTCTGCTCAAAACATCGTGGCCTGTCTCCATAAAGGCCGCCGGGTAAAATACAGCCGAGCAGCCCGTGACACCGGGAAACTCCATCGGCACCATCAATGCGGAGAAATCATAGGTATAATCCTGCACATCCAGCCCAAATGCTGCTGCAGAACCTTTCATACGTTCATAATGCACCGGATAGTTCTGCTCCATATACATCCGCTGCGCCTTGTTTCGCTGCTTTTCGAATTCAGAGAGTATTTGCACCAAATTGTTCTTTTGAACAATCTCAGCTATCTTTTTGCCTATCTGAAAATTTGTGCCCTTAATCACGACGTGCCTGACCTCAACAAAGTCTTTCAGGTTGCCAGCTACAATGGTTTCTTTGCAGAAGACATTGTTCGGCTCTGCCTTACCGATTGCACCTGCAAACAATAGTATCGTTGCAGTTAATATAAACCTTTTCCGCAGCTCAGTGCCGTCAAAAAAAGACACATTCATAATAAGCTCATTTGAAAAATTACGCTGTTATTTTGCAAGAATCATTTTTATCGATGCAATAAGTAATATCACCCCGAAAATCCTTCGTAAGAGTTCATCCGGAATTTTCATTGCAAGCTGAGCCCCAGCCAGACCACCTATAAAAAAACCCAGACATATAAGGCCGGCTATTTTCAAATCCACGAAGCCCTGCTTGTAATATATCCAGGCAGCAAGCAAACCAATCGGCGGAACCATCAGAGCCAGCGTTGTACCCTGCGCCGTATGTTGTGACAATCCGAACAAAAGAACCAGACAGGGAATAATAATTATCG
>CAZUPG010000237.1:0-3424 GCA_964622085.1 uncultured Pirellulales bacterium
TAAAACACCAAATCCCCATTATGTTCCGGGCCGAGTATATTGCTGCCGTTGACCCAGACCTCTGCAATGGTTGCCGACAATGCATGCGTCTCTGCCAGTTCGGCGCCATAACCTACAGCGCGGCAAACAATAAGATTGTCATCGACCAGACCAAATGCTATGGCTGTGGCATCTGCCGCTCTGTTTGCCAAAAGGACGCTATCCGTCTTGAGGAACGCCGCACCGTACCTGCAGCCGCAGGACTCTGGTAGAAAACACGCGAGAAATGCTTTACCTTGTCCCCGAATGTTGTTGTCGGGGATCCACGCATCCACTCATATACTCATCTACGCATATACTCATTTACTCATCCACTCATCTACCCATCCACGCATTTAAGTCTTGCCTCTGCAATAGGTTGTAAAAAACTCTGATATAACTAATGGCTATACAAAGACATACAGAAAATAATCAATCAAATACGCAGGTAGTTGCGCGCAAAAATCCAAATTTTTGAAATTTTTTTTATTCCTTTCTGCATAAGCACTTGTGCATTTTCATTCCTTGAAAAATCCCTCAATTTTCAATCAAACGTGCAGGTTCGTCCAATTATAGAGGGCCGTGTTGGCCCTCGCATAAGGGATTAGCCCTGCCGCTTGCGGCAGCGGGTTATTGTTAGCCCTCGGCACCGCCGAGGGTTGTTGTGCTTCGTATTTCCCACGATTAGAAATCGTGGGCGGAGGTGTTGAAATTACAGAGCTCACCGTAAAAATCAAAATTCCCGACCAGCTGGCACGGCTGCTCGTTTGGCTTGTCCTTTTCTATCGTCGCCTTCGTTACGGCTATCCTTTTCGGCGGCTCCCTTTAACAAAGGGCAAATTCGCCATCGTTGACCCTTCTGATTTTCCTCATCTTAACAAATACAATTGGCGGGTTTGCAACGGCCGGAACACCTTTTATGCCGAGCGTTCTGTTCGTTCACCCTTTGGCCGTTATTCCCGAATCTTAATGCATCGTCATATTTTTGAAAACCTTTCCACAACTCACAACGCAGAACGGAGAACTCAAAACTGCCATCGCCTATATGGCGATGGCTTGGTTATCGACCACATCAATCGCAATGGCCTGGACAATCGAAGGGCCAATCTTCGTTTTGCTACAATTGCTCAGAACGCCTGGAATTCTCGAATGAGGAAAAATCGTTCTGGCTATAAAGGCGTATGGTTTGCTAAGGATAAGGACAAATTTCGCGCTGCCATATGGCACAACAACAAGCGCATCTATCTCGGCTACTTTAATTCCCCCATCACCGCCGCCCGCGCGTATGACGCCGCTGCCAAAAAATACCACGGCAACTTTGCAGTGCTTAACTTTGATTAACGACAGTTTTGTTTAGCCGTCGCCGGCATTTATCCGCCGAAGTTTTAACGAAGGTGGACGGCGACGCAATACTTATCCTCTCAACTTGCCCCGAATCTTTCTATTGGGATTTATTGCGGCCACTTTATATTTAGCCCCCACCCTGCGTGGTGGGGGTTTTCCTACCCTATCTACAAAATCCTCTTGACTTCTCCCCTCTTTTCACCTATCATATTAATACTTACCCCGCTGTTTTGCGTGCTCCTTATCCTCTCTTCGGGGCGCCGTCTGCTATCTAACTGGGGCGGCCTCCGGCAGCCCTTCACCTGAAAAACCAGAGGTATTATAATCCCTCGATTATCTCTGCAAACAACTCTTCTCTATCACTCCTTCTGGAAATATCTGTAGTGTGCTTTGAGGAAAGATCTAGATACTTATTTAACCGTTTCCTAATTTTTGGGGGTTGAGATTTTACTAACGTGTTATTATTTAATATCTTTGAGAATTTCGCAAACCTCTTAGCTAATTGCCTCTCGTGCATTTCCCGTAAAGCATCATTTTTAATTAAGGTTGTAACCATCGTATAAAAATGTGTACCGTCAGTAGCTAATTTAGTGTTACTCAGCTTAGCCTTAGAATAGACTCTTTTCAAAATATCAAATACTTTTTTCAAAATTCTTCGATGTTCCCTCTCTATTTTTTTAACATCTCCTATCTCTCTTGCATTTATGAAACCTTTTAAAATATCTACGGGTTTTTTATGTGTAAGTGTGGCAGAAAAAATTGCAATCTCCAATAATCTTTCCCACATTCTATCCACCCGACTGTTAGACTCAGGTGCTTTAGCAATTGCACTTAATCTTTTTAAGACGAAAGTTAGACTATTATTCTTCATTTTGTAAAAAACATCTTCTCTTCTTTTCTGTTTTATTGCTATCATGTCGAAAGTCTGCTTCAAGATAGCAGCATTCTGACACATTGCTTTAACAATATCGAATCGTTTAACCGCTACCCCTTGCTGATTAATATCAACAAAAAGAGATATTATATCAGCCAATGAAGTAGCTTCATCTAAGGTAATCTCTATAACGGGTATAACATATTCCCCAAAATTTCTCACGGAATCATTGCTAAGTCCCTCAAAAGTTATTTTTCGCCCGTCAAAATGAATCCAAAAATTTACACCTTTTTTATCTTGAGAAGTGTAAAAATAATCACGCCAGTTCTTTATAAATTGATCATCCCTCTTTTTGCCAATAAAAAGTATCAAACTCTCCAATCTTTGCTTGCCATCAAGAATATTATATATATAACTTGAACCTGAAGCTTCTTTATAAAGAAATATAGCAGGTATAGGCTTCATCTGAATCATATTTTTTAAAAGCTTTCTTCTCTGGGTAATAGTCCAAACATGTCCTCGCTGAAATGCAGGCGATAAATTTATTTTTTTATTGTTGAAATAAGTAACTAATTGTTCGATTTTCATTTCTGAGTTTCGGTATATCATTAAAATTGCCTCTTCATTAAAATGTTAAGTTTTGCTTCTATATATTTATTTGTTTGTCCAATCTATCTATTAATAAAAATAGCCTTATCTTTCTATGGTTCTACTGCTGCAACTCCTTGCTGCTCTGTAACTCGTATTATCCCCTCAATTCTCACCAAACACAAGCCAATTTTCAACAGCATTTCTACACAAAATCCAGTCAGCTTAAAGATAAGTCAGCATCTTGTCATTCTTGACCTTCCATTATTGCATTATAAAGAGTGCTTGACTACCATCGCTGATTCCATACTCTTGTTTTCCTCATATCTTTAATATTTTTCTCTAGGCGATTCATCTCTGATTCTCCTAATTCTAGACAGACTCTGTAAAGCGTGCCAGCACTGAGAATCAATACAACTAAGACATATAAAAAACACCATGGTGCGTGTACTTTAAAAAAATATATCTGCCCATACAAAAAAAATGCACCACCGAAGAAAATTACATATGCCAAATTAAATCCCCAAAGCATGATTACAAAGCAGGCTATACTTACAAAAAGTCTATAAGACCTGCGCCATGTAACAAATCTTAATTTTA
>CAZUPG010000238.1:0-3345 GCA_964622085.1 uncultured Pirellulales bacterium
AATTTACAGATATTTGTGAAAGCGAGTTTGTTCATACAGTAAGATAAAGACTTATAAATACCACAAACAACCTATCCAACAAAAGAAAAGGCAAAAGGGTTTGTCTGGCTTTTGGCTTTCACTTTTGTTTTTTTGCTGGCTTTGTTATGAAGATAGTCGCTGATGAAAATATACCGTATGTGGCTGAGTGTTTTTCCTTGATAGGAGATGTAACAACTATATCCGGTCGCGAGATAACACCAAGCGTTGCCCGAGACGCCGAGATCCTTTTAGTTCGCACCATAACAAAGGTAAATTCGGATTTATTGGCCGAAAGCAATGTGCGTTTCGTAGCTACAGCAACGATTGGTTTTGACCATATAGATACGGAATATCTTTCGCGAAATAATATTGGCTTCGCCTCTGCACCGGGGTCGAATGCAAATTCCGCAGCAGAATATGTTATTGCAGCACTACTTGAAATCGGGCAAGAATACAATATCAACATAGAAGGTAAATCAATAGGTATTATAGGTGTCGGCAACGTCGGCGGCAGGGTTGCTAAAAAGTGCGCAGCGCTGGGAATGAAAACCTATCTGAACGACCCACCTTTGCAGAGACAAACGGGGGATGCAAAATATCTGCCGATAGAAGAGCTTTACAACTGCGACTTTATAACGTTCCATACGCCGTTGACCTTTGAGGGAATTGATAAAACATTTCATTTAGCTGACGAAACGTTCTTCGGGTCGTTGAAGGATGATTGCGTATTTATAAATACTTCACGCGGAGGTGTAGTTGACAGCGCTGCTATTAAAAAGACTATAAAATCGAGTAAATTAAGAGCTGCAGTACTTGATGTTTGGGAAAATGAGCCGAATCTTGACTGGCGTCAGACAAGTATCAACACGGAACTTCTGGATGTGGTTGATATTGGTACGCCGCATATCGCCGGCTATTCGCTGGATGGCAAGATTACCGGTATGATTATGATTTACAAGGCAGCGTGCGAATACTTCGGCTTTAATGCAAAGTTCAATGTGGAGGATTTTTTACCTGAACCATCAGTGCCACAGATACAGATAGTCCTGGGGACTCCTCATGGAGAACCGACCAGCAGCAGTGAGCAAGAGGCACTGTTGAGTGCTGTGAGGAAGATTTACGATATTAGAGAAGACGATGCCAGGCTCAGGCGAATCCTGAATGAGCTGGCAGAGGCAAGAGGCAAGTTTTTTGATGGTCTGCGGAATAATTATCCTGTGCGCAGAGAATTTCAAAATACAAAAGTTTTATTAGCCACAGATATCACAGAGAAGAAATCAAAATGGGGTAAAGTTGCTGATAAGCTAAAAGGAATTGGATTCCTGCTTTCACAGGAATGACATTCTTTAGGTTTCGAATGGTAAAGAATAAACACGGAAATATCATTGAGTGGCCGAGGGGACGACTGGATTTTTCGGGTGGGTCTGTTGTGATGGGGGTTTTGAATGTTACGCCGGACTCCTTTAGCAACGGTGGACAATTCCTCAATGCCAATAAGGCGATTGAGCACAGCCTGAAAATGGCAGCCGACGGAGTTGCAATAATAGATGTAGGCGGAGAATCTACTCGACCGGGTTCTGAACCGGTCTCTATTGAGGAGCAGAAAAAACGTGTAATTCCTGTAATAGAAGGACTTTATGGCAAAATGGACGTGCCGATTAGTATTGATACTTACAATTTCGAAGTTGCTAAAGCTGCGCTAAAGGCAGGTGCGGCAATGCTCAATGATATAACCGCGTTAAGTGACCAGCGGATGGGGAAATTGGCAGCAGAGCAAAAAATACCGGTTGTCTTGATGCATATACAAGGAACACCCAAGACAATGCAAACAGAGCCAAAATACAAAGATGTTGTTGGTGAGGTTCTGAAGTTTCTTTTGGAACGGGCTAAAAAGGCACAGGGATTCGGTATACCTAAAGAGCGAATTTTTATTGACCCTGGGATTGGCTTTGGCAAGACATTAAAGCACAATATAGAGCTTTTAAGAAACATTAATAAATTTGTTGCTTCCGGCTATCGAGTATTAATTGGGGCGAGCCGAAAGAGTTTTATCGGTAAGCTCACCGGCAAGAAAAATCCTGCTGATAGGTTATTCGGCACGGCTGCAACAGTTGCTTTATGTGTGGCAGCAGGTGTCTCAATTGTCCGTGTCCACGATGTGGCTGAAATGGTGGATGTGGTGAAGGTAATTAATGCTGTTGAAAAGAATTAATATTTGTTAACATTAAGATTAAGTGGAAATGGGCGAAGTCAAGCCGAGCTATCTGGATCCGCCGGAAAGCTTTTATCAGGCCGGTAAATAAGTGCCGTCCGGGCAATATCAAACAGAGTGTAATCCGGTCACTAATAAACCTGTTTTGAGCTTTTAATCTGTTAAGCGACGGTGCCGTTTTGTATAATTATACGAAGTATTGAATCTCGGCCTTTATTTTTTTAGGAAAAAACAGTGAACGCTTGTAAACTTCTTTCCAAAAGCACATCGGTTATAAGGTTTTTTTTAATTACGACAATTTTCTTTTTACTTGCCGGCTGCAACCAGGCCCATTATTCCAATGATGGTCTAAAGCTAAATGAACTCGACTACTTTGAGACCCGCGGATTCAATGTGCTGGTTTTCAGTAACTGCTATAATAAAGACTTTAGTGATTCCAAGATTAGCGGCATCGAAATCATTCATCATGAGGTCAGAACGGCAACCAATGGTGACGTAAGACTGAACCCGACACCCGAACAATGGGACCCCATTCCTGAATTTGTTGAACGCAAAGTGAACAAGGAAAATAATAGTATTGAAGCATTATTGACTTATCCTGCTTATGACTTTGATTACATAATAAAAGTCCAAATCCGTGATGCAGGGGTGCTTATAAGTGTCAATCTCCCAAAGCCGCTTCCGCAGGAGCTTGTCGGACGGGCCGGTTTTAATCTCGAATTTCTTCCATCAGCTTATTTTAAAAAAGCATATCTGATGGATGATAAAAGTGGTGTTTTCCCCCTTTACCCTGCCGGCCCAATGGAAGTGGACAAATCGGGGATTGTTGAGCCAAAGCCGATTGCGACAGGCAAAATCCTTGTCCTTGCCCCTGAGGACCCTGCAAGGCGTATTACTATAAGAGCCAAAGATGGTGAGCTTTTATTGTTTGACGGCCGAAACAAAGCCCAGAATGGCTGGTTCGTACTTCGCAGCCTTATTCCGCAAGACAAATCCGGCAAAGTCATCGAGTGGTTCCTTACCGCCAATACTATTGCCAACTGGACACGTCCTCCAATGATTGCTCATTCGCAGGTTGGGTATCATCCCAATCAAAAGAAGGTTGCCGTCAT
>CAZUPG010000239.1:0-3338 GCA_964622085.1 uncultured Pirellulales bacterium
CCACGCAAGGCCGACCGAAATCTTCTACAATCTCACCAAAAGCACCATAGCCGATTATCACGCTGACGTGGCCGGGGCACAGAAAGCCATCTATGTTATTGTTTTTATCAGACAGTAGCGCCCGCATCGCCGGCACTACTAATTTGTGCCCGCTCAAAATACAAAAGTTGTCGATATTTTCTGCCGCCGCTTCTTTTATCACCACAGCCGTCGCCGGAGTTGTAGTTTCAAAGCCAACCGCAACAAATACGATTGTCTTATCTGGATTGTCTTTTGCCAATTGAAGTGCATCTTCACTGCTGAGGACCACCTTGACATTGACCTTTGTCTGCTTTGTTTCAAGCGAGCCGCCTTTGCCGGGAACTCGAATCATATCGCCGTAAGTGGCAATTAAATAATCATCCCGGCCGGCTAATTCCAAAACGCTATCGATATAACTTTGGTTGGTAACACAGACCGGACAGCCAGGCCCGGATAAAAGTTTTATACCTTTTGGCAGAGTTGATTTTATACCGTGGCGAAAAATGGAGACCGTGTGAGTACCGCAGACCTCCATTATATTGATTTGCCGCCCCAATTTTTTGCAGGCAGCATCCATCAATTTCTGGGCTTTATAAATTCTTTCAAGCATCGTATTTATCCTGAGATTTTATCCGGCGTCTGGTCGAATTCGGCGATTTCCGCAAGAAGCTGCCAGGTCTGTCTCGCTTCTTCTTCATCAACCAGCGAGATGGCAAAACCGGCGTGTATCAGCACCATATCGCCGAGCTTTACTTCCGGCAGCAGCGTAGTTTTAGCTCGGTAGCGGTTGCCCATCGCATCGACAACTGCGTTGTCTTTTTCCAACTCAACTATCCTTGCAGGTATCGCCAAACACATAATTCGTCGCTTGTGCCCCGTGATTCGTTAAAGCTCATTGATAATGCTTACGAGTTTCGCGGCAATTGCTGCCTGGCCGACAGCTACGCCGCAGTCGCTGGACGGAACATCTTTATTAAATAATACGTTAAAATCGCCTTCCTTCAACAGTTTAATCAAACGGTTCGTCAAATACCTGTTACAAAACACTCCGCCGGTCAATGCAACAGTATCTAATTTTGTAGATTCCCGGGCTTGCTTTGCCATTGCTAATAGGCCGTTGGCAAGAGTATTGTGGAACTTCGCTGAAATTATGCCCGCAGCTTTTTTCGCCTGAATATCGTCAATTAGCTGTTCGAGCATCTCACGCAAATCAAGCTGTATCAGCTCACCGTCTTTTTTTATAAGCTCAAAATCATAATGCTCTTCCTGTGGTGAGCTTGCCTGCCCTGAGCGCAGTCGGAGGGTCGAATCCACAACGCCATCTTCTGCAATTGCCTCAAGAGCAATCGGCAGTTGCGCATCAGTATTATTGAAGCTACCCAGCCCGACCATAGCAGCAACCGCATCGAAAACCCTGCCCAGACTCGAAGTTTCCACTGTATTGAGCCGCTTGTCGATTTGTTCAGAAATAATTTGCTGTTTATTTTCATCCGGCTCAATCCGGTCAAGCAGCCAGCTAAATTTCTCTAATTCAAAGTTATCCCCGTATGCTTTTTTTAGAAGTCCCAACACTGGCCTTATGGCCTCTTTACTTGCCTTATCCGCACCGGCCAACTGATAGTAGGCCAGATGGCCGAATCGCTCAAATTTTTCCAGAGATGCAATCATACACTCACAGCCCCAAATCGCTCCATCCGTACCATAGCCGGTCCCGTCACATGCAAGGCCGATGACCGGCCCTGGCTGGCCGTGCTCAAAAAGAACTGATGCAATATGCGCCCAATGATGCTGGGCCTGTATCTTTTTCGTAGCAGTCATCGATAAAGCATACTGCGTGGATAGATACCCTGGGTGAAGGTCGCATACGATAACCTTTGGCTTGACTTCATAAAGCTGCTGCAATTGTTTGATTGATTCGATGTAATGATGATAGACTGCTGCATCTTCGAGGTCGCCAATTTGTTCGCTGCAGATAAGTTTGTTTTGTTTGACAAAGCAGAACGTATTTTTCAAATCTGCGCCAGCCGCGAATATATCCAGCGGGCTCGTCTCTTTCATAATAATAGTAGTCGGCGTCAATTTACCTTTCTCCTTCTTGCCCGCCATCTGTAAGACGGGTCGGCAGTCTTTAATACGTACATTCACTTCTATGGTTCAGGCGGGACATTATAATTCAGCAGCACACAAAAGACAATGTCCTGCTGGTCAGGCACACTTGCGCTCTCTGCAACACAAATTAACTAATATCTCTGTGCTCTCTGTGTCCAGTTTTCTCTTCGTGTCTTGGTGTCTTTGTGGCAAATTGAAATATTCTCAATCCTGTTATCCTGTCTTATAAAGATGCAGTGTAAATCTGTGTTCATTTGTGGTCTGACCTCGTCAGTTGGAATTTTTGGCTTCTGTCCCTTTGACTTCGCTCCCCTCGGCTTTGCTCGGGACAGGCAGGGCAGGCTTCTGCCTTCTATCAATTACATGCTGGTTCCGATATGCAGGCTGCTTGTCCCGCCCCTTCGGAAGGGGCGGGACTTGCGTTTTAGCCGATGCAGCGTATAATTACGCGGTATGAATATTCTGGGAATATCGGCTTTTTACCACGATAGTGCAGCGGCCCTTATCCGCGATGGCGAAATAATCGCCGCTGCGCAAGAAGAACGGTTTACAAGGATAAAGCACGACAACCGATTTCCATTAAATGCGGTTGAGTATTGCCTCCAGGTAGGGGAGCTTACCGCCGACAAGCTTGATTACGTCGTTTTCTATGAGAAGCCGCTATTGAAATTTGAACGGCTGCTCGAATCATACATAGGTTATGCACCGCGGGGTTTCAGACAATTTTCGATGGGTATGCCGATATGGCTTCGACAGAAACTGCATCTGCCAGGAGAAATAGACAAAGCGCTTAACCATAAATATAAAGGCCGATACGTCTTTACCGAACATCACGAATCACACGCTGCCAGTGCATTTTATCCCTCGCCTTTTGAAGAAGCGGCTATTTTGACAATGGACGCTGTTGGCGAATGGGCGACAGGCAGCTTCGGTGTTGGCAGAGGTAACAAAATCGAATTGACGAATGAGATGCACTTCCCGCACTCATTGGGCCTGCTTTATTCTGCCTTTACGTACTTTACCGGATTTCGCGTCAACTCAGGTGAGTACAAAATGATGGGCCTGGCACCGTACGGTGAGCCGAAATATTATGATGTCATAATGGACAAACTAATCGACCTCAAAGAAGATGGCTCGTTCCGTCTGGATTTGTCATATTTTCCATATTGTCATAAAACAGTAATGATTAGCTCCAAATTTGAGAAGCT
>CAZUPG010000240.1:0-3332 GCA_964622085.1 uncultured Pirellulales bacterium
CGGCATTTGCCTTCATAACAACCAGATACAAAGTGCAATCGAAGAGCTTAACTCGGTCTATATGCGCCAGCCGAATAATACGATGGCTCTTTATGCTCTTGGCTACTGTTATGAACGGCTCGGCAAAGAAGCTCAAGCTGTGGAGTTTTATCAGGATTGTTTGAAGTTTAAAAGCTATCTGCAGTTTCCCGCTCAGCGACTCGCCGCCATTTATTTTAAAAATGGCCAGCTTGAAAAAACCATACAGCAATACCAGCTCCTGAAAAACGAATATCCGGACGATATTTCATCGCTTGTTACGCTCGGGCACTTGTACATTGCTAATGGCCAATATTCGCAAGCCATTGACACATTCAATACCGCCATTTTAATGCATCCGGACAATTTTAATACTCAAAACGACCCTATCGACCAGCTTATGGCCAATGGACAGCTTCACGAGGCCCTCGAGGCGGCTGAGGATTTGTTGCAGAGCCAGCCCGAAAGCCCTGATTTGCTCTTAAAATACGCTGATATTCTTAGTATGCTGGGTGCAACCGGCCAAGCCATCTCGCAGTATGAACAGGCCCTTCGCATTTGTCCGGATTTCCTCGAGGCAGCCATAAAGCTCGGCTCTCAGTTCGTACATATAGGCGCCGCTCAGCGTGCAGCACAGCAGTTTAACAAGGCATTTGAGATAAATGACAAAATAGTTGATGCCTATATTGGATTGGCAACCGCCCAAAAATTAGCTCACAGTGTCTCTGATGCCTTGGTTACATTATCGCTGGCGGCGGCAATCCAGCCGAATAGCTCCTTGTTGTTCTCTGAAACTGCTATTTTGCAATTCAAGTCTGGCTTTGGAGAGGATAATTCTCTTCGTGATGAAAAAGATAATGCTGACCTATTAAGAGATGTTATTGCAGCGCATCAGCGTCAAATCACCCGGCAGCCACAAAATCCGGACCTTCATTATCGTCTCGGCATCCTGATGATGAGTGCTACGAGGATGGCTCATGCCGTAAAGTCATTCCAGGCCGCCTTGGATATAAACCCAACTTATCATCGGGCCAAGAGCAAGCTGGCTGTTTGTCTGTTCGAAACAAACCGCAAAGACCTCGCACTCGAACAGCTCACCTCTGCTGATCGCCTTGATAAGAAAACTCTTGAATTACATTACAAAACAGCCCTGCTTTACTGCGATAAAGTAAAGTTCGCTTCATCGCTTATGAACTTTGACCGGCTCTTAGAAAACAATTTCACTTTTTCGCAGCCAACAGCCAACATTTCGATAGTTCTGCAAAATTTAGGCCTGTTGGATAGAATAACGGCGATGTGGGATAATCTCGCAGATACAACGAACCAGGCAATGAATTACAATTTATAACTATCATCTTTCGAAGCTATTCTGCCCAAAAGCCAAAAAAGCCAAGAATTACAGAAATCGCATTTTGATGCTAAAACTAAACCTGAATGAAACATAACATATCTTATGGGACGTAAATTATTGAGTATTTTTCTGGTACGTCAGTTTCGTGATTTATGAACCGCAAAATTTCTGTACACCTACACTGCGGTACTTAAAACTCCTACGGCTAAGTACAAATTCATCTTTCAAAAAGTTATCTGAGCAAAGCGAAGTATCTGGCACACAATTCCTTGTCATGCTGAGCGAACCTGTCCTGAGCGAAGTCGAAGGAGCGAAGCATCTGGCCTAAGGGTGAGGGAGAACTTCCCACTTTGTAATGAGTCTTACATTAAAATAATGGGTGATAGGGCAATAGTTGTTTGTGATTATTGTTTGGCTGGTTTCTAAACCTTCTGCACTATATGACAGGTCAAGTGATTGCTTGCCAGTTAAAGTCCTATAATCTGCTCACCCGGACCTCGCAGTGACATTGGCTTACCAAAGATTTCGTAATGCAGAATCGCCCTTCTTATTGCTTCAGGGTCGCTCACATCCAACAATGGCTCGCCAAAATAATTGTATGGTGAGCCAGCCTGCCCTGAGGAAGTCGAACGGGTCGAACCAGTTGCCTCGGCTATTTCCGCCGGAACAGCAACACGAGCTCCCTTACTCGTCGGGGCGGCCTCCAGCGTAGGCCTTCGCCGAGCCTGATAGCCCGCCGTAGCCTGATATTCCAGCCCTTGAACTGTTTCGCTGATAAATTCCGGCAGTCTTTCGATGCCTGGCTTAAGTTCTGTTTGTTGTTTTGGTATTGCTAATTGTGGTTTTACCCCGTTAGAAATCGTTTCTTCTATTGCTTGTCCTCTGCTTGTGATTTTTCCAACGGGGTGAACCTGTGGCTCTTTTTTAGCTCGTACAGTTTCAGGCTGTTGTGGTTGAGCAGCTGCGGGGCTGGCAGGACGAGCTTGGCCTGTGGTGAGCTCTGTCGAACCATCGAAAGGCCCCCCCTGCTGCTCCTGCTCTTTTTTGTCCTCGAGCTTCCTGGATTTTGCGGCTTTAATAATACCGCTCAGTGCATAGACGACCACCATTATCACAACGATGAGAATCTGCATCCAGCCCTCAAAGTCGCCATTCCTCGCCGCTAAAACCATCTGTGCCCAAAAATAGACCATAGTGTTATTACGTCTCTTCTACGCAATACGCATCACGCACTACACATAACGAAACTACTCTTTTTTCTTTGGCTTTGCGATGGAGTCTCGCATTTCAGTATCAGCCATAATGTTTTTCATTCGATAATAGTCCATAACGCCGAGATTGCCTTTCTTGAAGGCTTCAGCCATAGCCAGCGGCACCTTTGCCTCGTTTTCTACTACCAGTGCTCGCATTTCCTGCTCCCGGGCGACCGCCATTGCACGCCGTTTCTCGGCTTCTGCCTTTGCTCTTTCCAAATCGGCATAGGCCTGGGCCTTCTGGAGTGCTGCACCGATATTCTCGCCCACATCCACATCCGCAATATCAATTGACAAAATCTCAAAAGCCGTCCCCGCATCCAATCCCTTGGCCAGAACCGACTTGGAGATACTATCAGGATTTTCCAGAACGCTCTTATATGTTATAGCACTACCAATGGTCGTAACGATTCCTTCTCCGACACGGGCGATTACTGTTTCTTCAGTAGCCCCACCGATCAATCGCTCGATATTGGCCCGTACTGTTACCCTCGCCTTAGCTTTCAATTGGATGCCGTCCTGAGCAACGGCGTCAATCGTGCCCCTGCTCTTTGCTGGATCGGGGCAATCTATCACCCTCGGATTCACGCTCGTTTGAACCGCTTCGAGAATGTCCCGGCCTGCCAAATCGATAGCGGTAGCTGTTTTCAAGGTTAAATCGATATTGGCCCTGTTTGCAGCGATAAGGGCACGAACGACCTTCCAGACAT
>CAZUPG010000241.1:0-3322 GCA_964622085.1 uncultured Pirellulales bacterium
GCATTCACATCCAGCAAATTATTAAAGCTGATACCGGTTTCGCCTTCCATTATGCCGGCACTGCCGACCGATATCTCACCGCTTGCCGGCAGCTTATAGAATGCTGCGCTTTGATGGGAATTTTCGCCATAACGCAGCTCTCTGTCTTTTCTAATAGCGATTGAGACCCTCTCAGGATATGTTATATTTGCTTTGCCGTTAAGGTATCTTGATATGGCAGCATCATAAGATGCCGTCAGGCCGAAGGCAATCCGTGCAAAATCGCTGCGAAGCTGCTCGCTTACAGCTCCGCTATTTTTCTGCATCTGCTCGATGACCTTATCATACTGGTTCAGCTGCGTTACGACGGTTACGAACTTATGATTCTTCGCAGCCGAGCGAATCATACTCGGCCCGCCAATATCGATATTTTCAATCGCCTCTTCCAAAGTACAATCCGGTTTGGCAATAGTCTGTTCAAACGGATAAAGATTTACGCAAACTAAATCAATCGGTTCGATGTTATGCTCTTTCATTGCCTCCGTATGTTCGGCTTTGTTCCTCAGTCCCAATAGCGCCCCGTGTATCTTCGGATGAAGGGTCTTGACTCTGCCGTCCATCATCTCCGGGAAGCCGGTAACCGACTCAATACCAACAACATCTATCCCGGCTTCACTTAGCCTTTTTGCCGTACCGCCGGTGCTGATGATTTTAACCCCCATCTTGCTTAGTTTCCTGGCAAATTCAACTACGCCGCTCTTGTCAGAAACACTTATCAATGCCGTCTTAATTTTTACCCCGTTAGAAATTTTCTCTCTTTGCATCATTTTATTACCTCGCTTTATCACCCCATTATAGAATTTCTAACGGGGTGAACATCCATTTTACCTTCTTCTCCTTTGTTACCTAATAATGCGGTTAACAAACGACTATTTAGAATGTCTAACAAAATAACCCACTGTCATTCCTGCGAAAGCAGGAATCCAGTAAAAGATATGGATTCCGTGTCAAGCACGGAATGACAACGGTGAAATATTCTTTTTGTTAGCAACCCTTACTACTCAACCGGCTCTATACAGGCGATCCGGCCACTCTTATCAGCAATATAGATTTTTGAATCCATCGTATTGGCTGCATATTTCGAAACCTGCGCAAAATTAACCGAATACAGTTTTTTTCTGTTATTGTTGTCCATTACCACTAATGTCTTCACTTTTGTAATCACGTATGCTTTTGCATCCACCTCCGCTAATAAATCATCGCCTTCAGCCAACTGCCATAAAAGCTCGCCGCTTTTTTTATCTATCGCCGCCAGTCCTTTATCCCTGGCTCGTTGATAAACAACACTTCGCGTCACACGTGGGGCTTCGTCAAGCATCGCGTTCGTCTGATATTTCCAGATAAGATTTCCCCTTAGGATGTTGACCATATCAACCCTGTAAACGTTCGTGTCCTTGCAGGCGAAAAATAGAGAGGTTCCATCTCGCACAATCGGCCCAACAATGCTGCCAGCGGCATCAAATTGCCACAGCCGATGAGGCCTGTCAGGCGTGATACTAATCACATTGCCCCCATCAGTAGTAAAGATTACGAAATTCTCATCGGCAATAATCGAAGTAATCATCGACTCGTTATCGGCAGCCACCTCAAAAACTCGAACCATATCCTCCGCGCGCAGCACCTTTAAACGTCTGTCAGTTCCGGCTAAATAAAAGTGTGAACTGTTACGAGCTATGGGGCAGACTATACCAAACCCCGGGCGCCAAGTATCGAGCTTCTCGCCGGATTCCGGATTAATTTCAACCACGTCATTGCCAATTAAGGATGTAAGCCTATCCTCGTAAAGCTCCAGCCCGACAACCGGTAAACCAGCCGATGCAATAGAAATGCCGAATATCATATTCCCTTTTTCCCTGTCCAGAGAGAACATATAATTACGATTAGAAAGGACGTAGATACGCTCACCAAGAATAATTAGACGCTTTAAGCTTTCGCCATTTTTAATCGGCAGCTCGCTGTCCCACAAAATTTTTAATTGGGCCTGCTCAAGTAGCTCTGGTGAAATAAGCCCGCCAGACGTAAGGCGGGCAAGTTTTTTTGAGTTATTTGCTGCGCCAAAAGCGATTGTCCCAGTAGATAGAATCAAAAGAACCACTAATAAACACAACCTACATCGCAAATTGTCTGACACTTCCCGGTCCTCCTTATTGAAGGAAAAATCTGTAACTGAAGATTGAAAGTATTAAATTATGATTTTACACTTTTCACTTTAGGTTTTACGTTTTCACGTAGTTTGCCAAGTCAATATTATGTTCTTCCTCAAATTTCTGCATCTCTTCGATACGCTTGATATCGTCATTTATTCGATTTACCAGCTTAAATATATATGGCTTACCAGCCAGCCGGTTTTTCAGGTCGTCGAGCATAGATTCCCACGCCCCGTCGTACAATTGGGCCTTGAGGGTTATTAGCATACGATGCTCGTTACTCAATCTGTCAACGTAATCGCTCACCTCTTTGCGCCGTAAGGCGTCCTGCGGACTGACGCTCGTCCGCCGTACGTCTGGCGGACAAGTTTTACCGCTATTTTCACTCGCCTCAGCCATTTTCTACCACCATAACCCGTCGTAATTAGACGCAGATTGCGCTGATTAACGCAGATTCTTACATATTATATCATTTCAGCGAAATCTGCGTAATCAGCGTCAAAGTTAATGATGTCTAACAGGCTGCATTTTTGCCAAATCCTAACCGCAGAAGCCACCAATTGCAACAAATTTTCCGAAATCCCACTTACTCGTTTAAGCAGACGTTTACTCCTTCCTTTTAAGATATTAGAAATGTAAGATAACAGCCCCTAATTGCCACTTGCTATACCAGAATCATGCGAGTTTATTCCTGATGTTTTCCAGCTTTCCGAAGCAAATTAGCTCATCACCCAATAGAATTTTCGTATCCGCTCTCGGATTTGGTATTGTTTCAACATCTCTTGTTATCGCCAGAACTGTGATATCATGCCTTCTTAGTTCGGACTGAGAAAGTGTTTTATCCAGTATAGGACTTCCGGTAGAGACTGTAATTTTTGAAACTCCATAACCACCCGTTGCCAGCAGAAGTTCCTCAAACGATACTTGCTTGAAAAGCTCTCTTTTTATAATCCTTTTTCTAAGATTGTTTGTCAGCTTTCTTGCAAAGCGGCTGCTTGTGAAGATTCGATAGAGCACATATACTGAAACAACGATAATGACCAGGTTTATAAATGGAACCAAAGAGGTAGGCAGCCGAAAAGGCAGGAATGATTCAGACAACTTAGAAAGTATGGTCTCTTGAGGTACCAAAGAGC
>CAZUPG010000242.1:0-3298 GCA_964622085.1 uncultured Pirellulales bacterium
CTTGGTGGAGCAATCGCCGGATGGCTTCTTAGCTTATATAAGTATGTTCCTGATGTTGTTCAGAGTGCTAATACGCTCATGGGTATTCGCTTTATGATGAGTATTTTTCCTGCTGTCGCATTCTTCATTGGTGTAGGCGCCCTTTTATTCTATAAAATTGATAAGAGTACGGAACTTGAAATGCAGGAAGAGTTAACCGAACGGCGTAAACATTACAAATATGATTAACTCACAAATTCGACGTAATCACGGGGCCCGGCAAACGCGGAAGAATGTGTTTGGGGGACCCTGCAATCGAACAACAGAAAGAACCGGCTATGAGAACGCTAAAAGCGGTAAGCATGGTATGTTCGATGATTATTTTGACCGGTATGAATAACTGTGTCGCAGATAATAATCAGCCCGCACTCAAAGATGTATTTGAGAAGGATTTTTACATTGGTGCGGCCCTGAATTACAGTCAGATTTCCGGCAAAGAACCAGACGCCATTGCTATTGTGGAAAAACACTTCAATTCCATCACACCGGAAAATGTTCTAAAATGGGGAATCATCCATCCGCAACCGAATGAATACAATTTCGAGTTGGCGGACCGTTTTGTGGAGTTGGGTGAGAAGAACAACATGTTTATTGTCGGCCACACCCTCGTCTGGCATTATCAGACACCAAGTTGGGTATTTCAAGACGAATCGGGCAATTTGGTAGACCGCGAGACCCTGCTTGAGCGAATGAAGGAACACATTTTCACAGTAGTTGGTCGTTACAAGGGCAGGATCGGTGGCTGGGACGTTGTTAACGAAGCTGTCGAAGAAAACGGACAGCTTAGAAAAAGCAAGTGGCTGAAGATTATCGGTGAAGATTACGTGGCAAAGGCGTTCGAGTTTGCCCGTGAAGCCGACCCCAATGCGGAGTTATATTACAATGACTACAATTTTTGGAAGAGAGGCCAGGTGGAGGGCATGGTTAGGATTGTAAAACAGCTTCAGGAAAAAGGCCTCCGTGTTGACGGCGTCGGAATTCAGGGCCACTGGGGTCTGGACTATCCCTCACTCGATGAGCTTGAGACCAGTATCCAGGCATTTTCCGAACTGCCGGTCAAATTAATGATTACGGAACTGGACGTCACTGTGCTTCCTGCCACCTGGGAATATGGGCAAGTGGATATTTCACTTAACGTTGAACAGCGGAAAAAACTCGATCCCTATACAGATGGCCTGCCCGATGATATGCAGCAAAAATTGGCCGACCGTTACGCCGAGTTATTTTCGCTCTTCCATAAGCACCGCAACAAGTTCAGTCGTGTGACACTCTGGGGTGTCCATGACGGCCAATCGTTCCGCAACTATTGGCCTGTTAGGGGGCGGACCGATTATCCTCTGTTGTTCGACCGTCAATATCAGCCCAAACCGGCCGTTGATGCCATAACCAAAGTTGTACAAACTGACAAATAATCATCGTCGAAGTACCGTTTTATTTCGTCGAAAAACCAGCAGGGCATTTAACTCTGCCTTCGACCGGAGAATGGATAAATGCATCAGCTTGCCATAAGGTACGCGTTGCTGTTCTTTTTGTTTATGGTGTTAGTTACTGGCTGCTTGGGGCAGCAGAGTCAAACCTTTCGCAATCCGATTATCTCCGGCTGTTACCCCGACCCCAGCATTTGTCGCGTCGGCGATGATTACTATACGGTTCACAGCTCCTTTGAGTTTTTCCCGGGCGTTCCCATTTTTCACAGCAAGGACTTGGTGCATTGGCGGCAAATCGGTCACTGCCTTACCCGCAAAAGCCAGTTGAAACTCGACGGGGTTCGGGCTTCGGGCGGCATTTACGCGCCGACGATTCGTTACCACGAAGGTACCTTTTATATGATAACTACTGGCGTGGATTGCGGCGGCAATTTTTATGTTACTGCCAAGAATCCGGCCGGCCCCTGGTCCGAGCCGATTTGGCTGGGTCGTAGTGGTGTTGACCCGTCGTTGTTCTTTGACGACGATGGCACGGTTTATTATACCCGGCACGAAGGCATGGGAAACGGTTATATTGCCCAACGAACACTTGATCTGGAATCAGGTCGACTGCAGGGCCCTTTAAAAGAAATATGGAGAGGCACGGGTGGTGTTTGGCCGGAAGGTCCGCATCTATATAAGGTCAATAGTAAGTATTTTCTAATGATTGCCGAGGGTGGCACCAGTTATGGTCATATGGTGACAGTTGCCCGCAGTGATTCTCCGTGGGGACCGTTCGAATCCAATCCAGACAACCCTATCCTTACTCATCGCAACCGACCCAAGCATCCTATTCATGCTCTTGGTCATGCAGATATGGTAGAGACACCCGATGGCTGGTGGATGGTTTGTTTGGGAATACGGCCGCAGGGTGGTCATTTCCATCACATCGGCCGTGAGACTTTTCTTGTACCGGTTACCTGGAGCGACAAGGGCTGGCCGGTGGTTAACGGCAATGGCACTTTGGAAATGTCACTTCCTGCACCAAAACTTCCTCAGCATCCCTTTGAAAAACCGCCTGTCAGGGATGATTTCGACGGTGATAAATTAGCTATGCAGTGGAATTTTCTGCGGAACCCTTATGAAGATGACTTTTCCCTTACTGCGCGACCCGGATATCTGCGCCTCAATGGTTCAGCTGTGACTCTTAACGACCAGGATTCACCGGCCTTCGTTGGTCGTCGTCAAACTGAGTTCAGCTGCGTAGCTTCAACCCTGCTCGAATTTGACCCCAAAAGTGAAAACGAAGAAGCCGGCCTTGTTGCTCGCGGATTTGATAGATTTCATTATGATATCGGCGTCACACTACGGCATGGCAGACGCCAGGTCTTTCTTAGAAAAGTCCTCAGGGGCGAAACAATCAAGCCAGTTCAATATGTTGATGTCCCGCCTGGCCCTGTTACGTTGTTTGTCAGGGCCTCTCCGTTGTCTTATGAGTTTTCTTTCCAGTCGTCCGCAAGCGACAGGAAAGTGTTAGGTACGGCCATGACGAAGGGTTTGTCCGTCGAAAAAATCGGTTTTGACCGTGGGATGTGTTTCACGGGCGTGTACTTTGGCATGTACGCAACCGGTAACGGCAAAAAATGTACTACCCCGGCTGATTTTGCCTGGTTTGAGTACTTGTCCACAAATTAACCATTGATAAAAATTGAGGATATATAGTTATGAGGTTGAATCTAAAGACATTTGGTTCGGCAATATGTTTTCTATTGATAATTTCCCAGATGGCCCTTGGCGAGGTCAGGCTTCCGCTCTTGATAAGCGATGGTATGGTGCTTCAAAGAGATGCCAAT
>CAZUPG010000243.1:0-594 GCA_964622085.1 uncultured Pirellulales bacterium
TCTTGACGTTGCGCTGCACGGCCGGATTATTCCACATATTATTGTTCATCGCGGGTGCTAAAAATACTGCCCCTGATTCAATCGGCTCCGTTGCCGCACAAAGGGTGGTGCTGAGCAAATCGTCACAGATGCCATTTGCAATCTTGCCAATGATATTCGCCGTCGCCGGCGCCACGACAACAATATCTGCCCGGTTAACTAAAGCTATATGGCCGATTTTATATTCTTTGGTCGTTGCCCATAAATCGGTAAAAACCACAGAATTAGTGACGGCCTCGAAGCTTTTTGGGCCAACAAGCTCACAAGCAGCAGCAGTCATTACCGTATTGACCCTAACACCAGCAGTGGTCAGCTTACTTGCCAAATCAACCGCTTTATACGCAGCAATTCCACCACTGACTCCCAGCAGAATATTCAGACCTTTAAGCATTTCGCCACTTTTTACCGCCGAGTTCGCAGAGGAAATTCAGCCACGAAGTCACGAAGGCACAAAGAGAAGAGATAATTAGTTGATTAGTTAATATGTTATTAAATCCTAAATTCTAATATTTAAATCCTAAACAATATCAAAACTCAAATGACCAAACGTTCAAA
>CAZUPG010000243.1:604-3262 GCA_964622085.1 uncultured Pirellulales bacterium
CTTCTTGTTTTAATAATTTGAGTTTTGGCTCACCCCGTTAGATAATTCCGTATCTAACAGGGTCAATTCGAATTTGTTTAAGATTTAGTGCTTTTCATTTTTTCGTGTCTTAGTGCCTTTGTGGCAAAAACTACAAATTTCTACGTTCTCTGCGGTTAATCATTTATTCGTCTTCCTTGGCCATCTGGCCGGTCTGATTGTCGACAGCAATTTTGTCCTGCAGAATCTCCTGAACAACAATTTCAAGCATTGTCTTACCCTCGACATCTTCAATCAGAGGCCGAGCGCCCTGCAACAATTCGGACAGACGCTTTTGAACCAGCGCCGTTAATTTGAATCTGCCCCCAACCTTGTTGACTATTTCCTCGCTCTTGAGCTCATCTATCATCTTTTGTATCTCACTTCGTTAAAAATCTTGTCTTTCCCTTTCTACTTTTTTACGCTTTCGATAATATGTACACATTCGGTTACTGCCTGCTGCAAATCATCATTTATGACCATATTATCGTAATATTGCCAGGCGGCAGCGATTTCAGTTCCTGCCTCTTCGAGCCTTTCTTCTGCGGCCTCGGAGCTATCTCTTGCTCTGTGGTTTATACGCTCTGCCAATTCTTTGTGAGTCGGCGCCAAAATAAAAATCATTACCGCATCCGGATATATTATCTTCGCTTGTTTGGCACCCTGAACGTCGATTTCCAAAATAACAGTTTTGCCGACGACCAGCGCCTCTTCAACCTTGTCCCTGGCTGTTCCGTACAAATGGCCGAACACCTCGGCATATTCCAGCAGTAACTCCTTTTTGATACGCTGCTGAAATTCTTCATCCGATATAAACCAATAATTCCGGCCGTCAACTTCAGAATCACTCTTCGGTCGAGTAGTAACAGAGATGCTAAGATAAGCATCTTTTAGCCGCTTAACGAGCTCTTTGCAGATGGTGCTCTTTCCAACCCCGGATGGGCCGCTAACTATTACTACCTTACCTCTTCTGTTTTCGACCTGATTCATTTTTAGTTTTGAACTGACCAAGAATAACCACTAAAAACCCAGAATGGTTCGACACGCTCACCATTCCTTCGACGGTGAGCTCAGGACTGTCGAACCGCTTGAGCGAAGTCGAAGGAATATCTTTCACTCTACATTCTGAACCTGCTCTTTAATCCGGTCAACCTGACATTTTATATCAAGCACACAGCGTGTAATTTCCACATCATAGGCCTTGCTGGCAATGGTATTGGCTTCTCTGAGCATCTCCTGGCTGATAAAGTCCAACCTTCGTCCTGCTTGGCCACTCACCCGACAGATTTCAGCAAACTGCTGTAGATGCGAATCCAGCCGAGCAATCTCCTCAGATATATCAGACCTGTCAGCAAAAACAGCTACTTCTCTGGCAAGCGTTTCTTCATCTAATTTCAGTTTTGCGCCAGCGAGCAGTTCATCAGCCCTTTTCTTTAACCTCTTTGCATATTGCTGCACAACAGCATTACTTCGAGCGCGTATTCGCTCAAGCTCTTTCTTTATTGCCTTGCAGTATCTTTCCAAATCCGCCTCAAGAGCAGCTCCTTCGGCGGCACGCATCTGTTTTAGCTTCTCTATGGCTTGCCGGCTAATTTGCAAAACCTTCTTCCTGATTTTTTCCGCAGCGTCTTTATCCGGCGAAGTCGGCCGAATAATCCCGGGCAGACTCAATAAGCTGCCAATATCAATCGTCCCCTTAACGCCAGCCGAAGACCCTACCCTGCCCAATTTCTCTACAACCGCCTGCAAGGCCGCCTCATTTATATTAAATAGCGCATTTGCATTTGCAGATACATCTTTGAGCCGAAGCACGTAATTGACTGTACCGCGTGACAAATTCTTCCGTAGAAGCTTTTCAATATCCTCCTCAAGAAATGCTACCGCTTCCGGCAATCTCACAATGGCCTTGAAGTAACGGTTATTAACCGCCTTAACCTCAACGGCGTAACTTACACCGTTAATCTCCCCCTGTGCTTCGCCATATCCGGTCATACTGTTTATCATAGCTTTACACTTTCAGTTCGTCTTTTATAGCATATATCGTATGGCGTATTTCTCACCGCATGACGTAAAACGCGACGAGATTAACCACCAGGCAAATCCACATCGCCACCGCTACCGGCATCGGGGGCGACAGAAGGAATTTCCTCCATCGGTTGCTCTATATCTTCCGGTAGCGGCTGAACCGGCTGCGCCTGCCGAGCCGGCTGGGCCGTGTCAAATTCAGTAGTTGCGCCTGGCTTGTAAAACTTAGCCAGCACAACCGCAAGAGCCAGAAATGCGCCAACCAGCACTATTGTTACCCAGGTCAGAAAATCTCCCGTTTTGGAGCCCAGAATCCCGCTTGCCGCGCCTCCGGCAAAGGCCGCACTCAAACCGCCACCTCTGCCCTTCTGAAGCAAAACTACCAGA
This sequence comes from uncultured Pirellulales bacterium, assembly GCA_964622085.1. Classification (GTDB taxonomy): domain Bacteria; phylum Planctomycetota; class Phycisphaerae; order Sedimentisphaerales; family Anaerobacaceae; genus CAZBWE01. The sequence goes on from CAZUPG010000243.1 coordinate 3,035, forward strand.
ACCAACGCCACGGAGCAAATAACGAAAAGAACGGCAAATATCTTTACAATAAAACCTGCTGCCAAAAATGGAAAACCAGTCATATACTCTCCTTACAAATCCTTCTACCGCAGAGAACGCAAATTTCTAAATCCTAATTTCTAAATTCTAAACAATTTCAAATTGACCCCGTTAGATACGGAATTATCTAACGGGGTGAACCAAAATTCAAATTATTAAAACAAGAAG
>CAZUPG010000244.1:0-3239 GCA_964622085.1 uncultured Pirellulales bacterium
TCGACAAGCTCACCGCCCCGAGCAGAGTCGAGGGGCAGCCCGTGATACCACGGCCTCCTGGCCGTGGTACAGGTAAAGATGGGATTTCTAACGGGTTCAGAAAGGTTTTGTATTTATAAGGGTAGCTATGGGAATCTTTGCCAAAACGGCAGGGTATCTTAAAGACCGGCTGGGCAAATCACGGGCTAAAATCAGCACCTCACTTTCGTCGGTATTAACTCTGGGCAGAAATATCGATGAAAATTTGCTCGACGAGTTGGAAGAGACGCTCATAAGCGATGATATCGGCTTGGAAACTACGGATAAGCTCATATCCGAGCTGCGTCAAGCTTATCACAGCAGGCAAATCGTTACAACTGATGAAATAAGGCCGTTTCTCAAAGAACGTATGAAGAGCTATTGGCCGGACCGTGATAGACAATTACATCTTGTCGAGTCCGGCCCGACCGTCATTCTGGTTGCCGGCGTTAACGGTACCGGCAAAACCACAAGCATCGCCAAACTCGGGCTTATATTTACCCGGGACAATAAAAACGTTATTGTCGCTGCCTGCGATACCTTCCGTGCCGCAGCGGTGGAGCAGTTAAGCATCTGGGCCGAGCGTATAGGCGTCCAGATTATCAAGCACAAATCCGGAGCCGACCCGGCAGCGGTGGCCTTCGATGCCTGTGAGGCCGCTGTTGCGAGGGCTGCAGATGTGTTGATTCTCGATACAGCCGGGCGCCTGCACACAAAAAAGGACTTGATGATGCAGCTGACTAAAATTCGGGACGTGGTGGCACGCAAAATCCCGGGTGCTCCGAACGAGGTATTGCTGGTCCTCGATGCTACTACCGGCCAAAACGCTATCGCTCAAGCAAAATTGTTCACCGAGGCAATTAGCGTTACGGGGATATTCCTGGCCAAACTTGACGGAACCGCACGAGGAGGAATCGTTATTGCTATTAAGGACCAGCTTGATATACCGGTAAAATTTGTCGGACTGGGTGAAAAACCGGAGGATATCGCCGAATTCGACCCCGACAGATTTGTAGAAGCGTTATTTGATTGACGATGTAAGCAAAGAAAACGTTTAGCCCCCAGGCCGGCCTTGAGCTTGCCTGCACTGAGCTTAGTCGAAGTGTCGAAGTCTGGGGGTTGTTTCGCCGGCACGGCAATCCCATTTTGTTAGAAGCTGTTACTTTCCTGAGCGTCTTTTTTATAAAGGAAAAGTTGATAAGACTTGCATTTTTTGAAGTCTTCTCCGGCCCTGCCACCAACTAAGTATTTCTTTTGAAGCTTGTTTATTTTTTTTCTGTACTTGAACCGTAGAAGTTTAAGAGCAGTTGGGTGTCTGCTTTCAAAGAGGTGAGCACCTGCGTTTATGAGAGGCCGGATAACATTTTGCAGTACGTCGTTCAGTAAATCCATATTTGGTGCAGTTTGCTCAGTAATATCCATGTCCTCAATTAGTCTAAAAGGAAATTTCGTGATGAGCTCATTAAACTTGGTTATTTTGTGCCCTCCTCCCATAATGGTTTTGTCGTTTATTTCTTTTCTAAATATGTCACATATAAGCAGGTAACCATTGCTGTTTAATAACTTATCGGTATTTGCAAGGGCCGGTTCCATATCAATGTACTGGAAGCTTTCACAGAACATAACCATGTCGTACCTATTAGCCGTTTGTAAATCTTCATAGAAACATTCAAATATATAACTTCTGTCTCCCAGCAGCTTGCTGACTTGCTTTGTTAGAAAAGGACTAGGAGAAACACAGTCTACGTCGTATCCTCTGTCAAGCAGCATTTTGGCTATTTGACCTGAACCACAACCCACATCAAGGATAGTTTTGACCCCATCAGGGATATGCGAGATAACGAATTTGGCGTATTCCTCCTGAGCCAGATGCAAATTTGCGATATCTACTTCGATGTCGCTGGTCCAATACCCATAATGAAGGTGGTCCAGCTTAAGAAAATATTTGCCGCCGATGAAGCCGGCCTCTAATCCGAGTTCACGAGATACATCTGTTTTTGCATTCTTCACTATTCAATTGCCTTTTTAACCTTGTAATATCGCCATTTGTGCCGCTCACTCCAGAATTAGGCAAAGGAACACCCCTGATTCTCAAAGTTAGCCAGACCATTATATTATATTTTTGGAAGGTTTCCAAGATGTTCTGTTTTTGGCAGTTCGCCCACCAGGGGCATTGCGTATTCGATAAAGGCATCGGTTACACCGTTACAGTCGGCGTTAATAAATTCATCCGGCATAGATTTTGTTTTCTCGGCCACATTGCTAAGTTCGGTGCGGAACAATTCCACCTTGTAATCTGGCCCATTACCCAGCCGTTTAATTGCAACTGAGCCGCTATCTTCCTGCATAGCATATTGAACAGCGTGGCGTCCGCACCAGCGTGCCTCACGTGCATCTGCCTCTGACCGCAGGCCGGCGAAGCTTCTTTGCAGATAGCCGAAGGTATCAGCCCGGACGCGCTTTACTTTTAGCGTGGCTTTTACCTGAGCGGCTAAAAAGTCAGCCAGGGTGCCTGTGCCACCCAGTTGTATATTTCCATGTGAATCAGTCTTTCTTTCCTTGGCCAGTTTTTCGGCCCAGATTATGCCGTCGGCGTCGCAAATGCCTTCGCTGACGGCTACTACACATCGGCCCATTTTTTTATATACGCCCTCTATATCACTGAGGAATTTATCCAGCGAAACACCCCTTTCAGGAACATACACCAGATGAGGGCCGTCATCGTCTCGTTGCTTGCCCAGTGCAGTAGCGGCAGTCAAAAAGCCGGCGTGTCTGCCCATAATCACATCGATTTTTACTCCCGGTAAGGCCCGATTGTCCAGGTCGTCGCCCATCAGAGCACACGCTTCGAACCTCGCAGCGCTCCCATAGCCCGGACAATGGTCGGTGACAAGCAAATCGTTGTCTATAGTTTTGGGAAGGTGGAAGGACCGTATATCAAAATTAACTTCATCGGCTACTGTGTTGATGATATGAGCGGTATTGGCCGAGTCGTTGCCGCCGATATAGAAAAAATATCTGATATTTCGTTTTTTAAATACTTCGAGAATTCTTTTGCAATACTCCTCGTCTGGTTTGTCTCTGCTTGAGCCAAGCGCTGAACACGGTGAAGCAGCTACTTTTTCCAGCATCTCGGCTGATAGCTTTGTCAAATCGATGAACTGATCGTTGGCCATTCCGACTACTGCGTGAAGTGCTCCATACACATTTTCGATTTCCGG
>CAZUPG010000245.1:0-3234 GCA_964622085.1 uncultured Pirellulales bacterium
TGCCCGGATACTGGGCAGACCATGAATTGGGGCCTGTGAACGGCGTTGTCTGGTTCAGAAAAGAAATTGATATTCCGGAATCTATGACCGGTCAGCCGGCAAGGCTTTGGCTGGGCAGAATTGTGGATGCCGATACGACTTATGTGAACGGCAAAACTGTCGGCTCGGTTTCATACCAGTACCCACCGAGGATATATGATATCCCTTCAAATCTTCTAAAGGCGGATAAGAATATTATTGCAATAAGAGTTATTAGTAACTCAGGCCGGGGCGGCTTTATTCAGGATAAGCCTTACCATCTCTCGGCAGCGGGGCAGACAATCGACTTAAAGGGTGAATGGCAGTATAAATTAGGTGCCGTAATGGACCCGTTACCGGCTCCAACTTTTATTCGATGGCAACCGTCGGGTTTGTATAACGGAATGATTGCCCCGCTCTTAAATTACACCATTAAAGGCGTGATATGGTATCAGGGTGAATCCAACGCCGGAAAGCCGCTTGAATATCAGAAACTGTTTCCTGCGCTGATAGCCGACTGGAGGCAAAAATGGAATCAGGGAGATTTTCCCTTCTTGTATGTTCAACTGCCTAATTTTATGGAGGCCAAAGACAAGCCCTCAAACAGCAACTGGGCCGCTCTGAGAGAAGCACAGCTTAAAACGCTCGCTGTCCCTAATACCGCGATGGTTGTTGCAATCGACCTCGGCGAATGGAACGACATTCATCCTTTGAATAAGGAGGATGTCGGCAGACGGCTTGCACTCGCAGCTCAAAAAGTGGCTTATGGCGATGAAAAGGTAGTTTATTCAGGCCCAATTTATCAATCGATGAAAATCGAAGGAAATAAAATCATTCTTACATTTATAGATACAGGCAGCGGATTGGTGGCAAAAGACGGTGGAGAGCTGGAGTATTTCGCTATCGCCGGCGCCGACAAAAAATTTGTCTGGGCAAAGGCAAAAATAGAGGGAAACAACGTCGTTGTATGGAATGACCAGGTCGCTAACCCTGTTGCTGTACGCTATGGGTGGGCTGATAATCCTGAAGGTGCAAATTTATACAATAAGGAGGGTTTGCCGGCATCGCCTTTTAGAACGGATGAATAATGTTTTTCGTGATTGTATATTTGACAAATCTAAATAAATATGCTATGATGTTACCACGTCTTTACATAGTGAATTAAAACAAATTTTGAGGTTGGGATATGAAAAAAGTGAATGGAATTCTATTATTTGCAACTCTTTTTGTAGTAACCAATGTGGGATATTCTCGAACCATTGACCCTCCTTACGAGGTAGGCACCTGGCCCGGATTTCGAAGCCAGCAGCAATAAGTTACACTTTTGATGACGGCTGCCCCAAACAGTATTCTGTAGCAATACCTATGTTCAATGAATTTGGTTATAAGTTGACTATGTTTACCGTCACAAGCCCAACCTGGTATATGCCAACTCACTGGGACGCTCTGCAAACCGCCGCTAATCAAGGTCATGAAATCGCCAGCCATACTGTGACACATCCTCATTTGCCACAATTGACCATTGAGAATCAAACGACGGAGCTGGTGAGCTCGCAGAATACCATTAACTCGCATATAACAGGCGACCAGTGCATCACGATTGCCTATCCCTATTGCGAGCCCAGTAACCAGACACTTACCGCGACATACTATATTGCCGGACGAACCTGTTCGGGCCAGATTGTTCCGAGCACTCCCTCGAATTTTTACCAGATTAGTTCGATAATCTGCGGCAGCTCGGGCTCGGTAAAGACAACAGCAAACTTCATTGCAAAAGATAATTCCGCAGCGGCCTCAAACGGATGGTGCGTATTTCTCATACACGGCATCGACAGCGATGGGGGATGGTCACCGCTTTCGTCAACAATACTCGAAGAAAGCCTTGAGTATCTCGATGCGAACAGGGATACGTTCTGGGTGTCGACATTTTCAAACGTGGCACGCTACATAAAAGAACGCAATGATGTGTCAATTACGGAATCGTCCAGTTCAGACACCAGCATTACTTTGCAGGTAACAGACACCCTCGACAATGCAATTTACAATTATCCAGTTACTATACGCAGGCCTCTTCCCGAGGATTGGCTGTCTGCTTATGTTTCACAGGATGGTCAGCCGGTAGATGCGTGTATCGTGGAGGTCGATTCAATACAATATGTTATGTTTGACGTGGTGCCGGACGGCGGGGACGTTGTGCTCTCAAAAGGCCTATACGGGGATTTCACTGGCAACGGCATCGTAGAAATGAATGACCTTCCCTTCTTTCTTAACTTCTGGCTGGTGAACGATTGTAACGAAACTGCCGGGGTGGATCTGGGCGAAGATTGTATAGTCAACTTCTATGAATTTGCCGTTCTGGCGGAAAACTGGCTGCAAGCATCATAATCGGCGAATGGAATGATATTCATCCGTTAAATAAGGAAGATGTAGGCAAACGCACAAATAAAAAGTAGTAAAATCATCATCTGGAATGCCCAGGTCGCTAATCCTGTTACTGTGCGGTATGCATGAGCAGATACTCCGGAAGGTGCAAATTTATATAATAAGGAAGGCCTGCCGGCGTCGTCTTTTAGAACTGATGAATACTGACCTACGCTGACTTTTACCGCAAAGCTTGTGGAGTTCGCAAGAGAAGCACTTACGGACTGTCTCTTAACCTGTGTGTTCTATGATAATAAAATGGCGAACCAATCCATGTATCACGTTTTCCAAGAGTGTCTCGTTGAGGGCTATAGGAATATTATCGAACCAATAGCTCCTACGGGCCTTAGGAAAGCTCAGCGTTCCTAGCGGATAGCCCCCCCACGATTTTTTTAATTTTAAGTTGACATCTTGACATACGGATATTATAAGGCATTATTTCCCTAAAATTATTCCATAAGGAGCTTAAATTGAAGAGTAAGAAAGACCTTGAAATCGTTGCTGCAGGCCATACCTGCCTTGATTTAATACCTGCTTTTACAATCGATGGAAAAGTAGACAGGATGACAGACGTCCTTGTGCCCGGTAAAATGATAAATATGGGTGAGTGTGTTGTTGTCGGTGGCGGCCCTGTTACTAATGCCGGCGTGTCTATCCGCCGGCTCGGTGTAAAAACTGAATTAATTGGCAAGGTAGGCAATGATGATTTTGGCAAAGAGATACTTAGCTGGTATGAAGAACATGAAGGCCATTTTAAGGGGATTAAAATGGTCGATGGTGAATCAACATCATATA
>CAZUPG010000246.1:0-3210 GCA_964622085.1 uncultured Pirellulales bacterium
TTGGTGTTTCCATAGATAAGCTTTGCAGCCCCTCCAATTCCTGCTTCATCGCCTCGATATCTTCGCTGCTTATCATACGATTTGGCCCTGCGCTTACAGCTTGCTGCAAATGGTGCATTTTTTGACATATTCCATGCAGTTTATTTCTCATAGGGACAATTCTGGTGGTTCGCAGGCTCATCTCTTCGAGCAGCGTAGTGATTTTTCGTCTGTTTCTGTGCATCTTTTTTAGATGTTTTGTTTGCAGGGTTCTGTTTTGTGCTTTTGTTGCCTTATTAAACAGGTGCTGGTTATTATTGAGCAGTTTACTTATGGTTTCGCAGTTCTGTGGCATACGTTTTTTTATAGCGTTTTTTGCCAGGTACTGTGTAGTATTCGTTTTAATAGTTCTATCAAAGGAGAGGTCTCCATTTTGTACCTGCAGCAGCAAACCGAGAGCGTTTTTTGCGCAATAGTCCGATTGCAGCATCTTTCTTCTAAATGCCATTTTTGCTATTTCGATTTTTTTCGCAAGGCTGATCTCATCGGTCCTGGTAAGCAGCGGTATCTGTCCCATCTGACTCAAATACGTGCGGATAGGGTCATCAATACGTCGGGCGGTCTCCGCTGCTACGAGGTTTTTTTCGAGCAGCTCATCGGCCTTCAGTAGTTTTTCCTTCTCCTTCTCGTTCTCGTCCAAAGGTGCTTTGGCTTCTTCAAATTCCTCGTCTTCGTCCTGAGCCTTCTCGGCCTGCTGGGTCTCTACGTCAGTCTCCTCAAGTAAACTAATGCCCATCTCGTCCAGCGTCGCCAAAAGGTCGTCCAAACGGTCGGGACTAACGGCCTCGTCAGGAAGCTCCTTGTTCAACTCCTCGTAAGTCAAAAAACCCTTCTCCTCGCCTTTCTCTATAAGAGACTTTACCTGCTCCTGAGTGGTTCTGACTTCAGGACCCTTCGAGTCCGCTTTTTTGACTTCGCCGCCGTTCGAGACAGCTTCGTCAACTTCGGCCTTGGCCGAGGCCGCTTCGCCGACCCTGGTTTTGGCTTCTCTGGTTTTTCTGCTTTTTGTCGTTCGTTTTCTTGCCACGATTGGCGGCCTCCTTAAATTTATTATTAGACACGGATATTGTGAAAAATCCTAAATCCTAAACACGAAATACTAAATGGTTCGACAGGCTCACCATCCTGAGCAAAGTCGAAGGACAAATCCAAATTATCAAAATACAAATGTTGAAAAATAGCCACGGTTGGTACCTCTTTCAAATTATGTTCCCTATTAACTATTACTGTTGTTCATTGTTCGTTGTTCGTTGTTCGTTGTTCGTTGTTCATTGTTCATTGTTCGTTAGCCGTTAGTCGTTAGTCGTTAGTCGTTAGCCGATAGCCGTTAGCCGATAGTCGTTAGTCGTTAGCCGTTAGTCGTTAGTCGATAGTCGTTAGTCGATAGTATCATCGTTCAAAATCAATTTATTAGCCACAGAGAAGACGGAGGACGGAGGACAGACGCCCCCGGCTTCGCCAATGGCTTCCGGCTTCGTATGTGACTACGCCGGACAAGACGGCGAGACAGACTCCATCACTAAGAATTTTCACTAATTCACTTATCAATTGAGTAGTAAAATGGTTCATAAATTTGGTTTTTATATTCGGCCAGACGGAGCGGCGGACAAGTCGGCGGCGATTTATTGCATTGGCTTTATTTCCTCAGTTTCTGCAACGGAACCAAATTTCCTGATTTGTCTTTATACTTCCAGAAACTCCACCCGTTAACAGCTCCTCTTTCTATTATATCTTTGGCTGCTCCTGTGGGAGTAGAATAAGTTTTGCCTTTTAATCTAATATTGCCACTTGAATAAACAACAGCGTTGTAATGCCTACCTTTGTAATTTGCGTAAATACCCTGTCCATTCCTAAGCAGTCCTTTTAAAGGCAGTGATTTTGTTTTTGATTTTCTCTTCGGCTTGGCTTGGGGTATTATAAAGCGTGAGAACAGGTCTTCTAATTCTTGTTGTTGTTGCTGTTTCACCTGACGTTTCAAATGTGGCAGGAGGTCTTTTGAACCTTTTAACTTGCCACGTATAGTATTTCCATCAGGACAGGCTATTCTCAAAAGTAAAGATTCAAGCTCTTTGATATGCTCTTCTTTTTTAAATATATAAAGGTTGAAATGCGTCCAGTTTTTTTTGTGACGGTCTCTCAAATGCTGCTTTATTCTCCTTTTTAAATCGGTTGCCAAACCAATGTAGTAAAGCTTATTTCTACGGTAAAGAGCATATACACCGTAATGGCCTTTGATCATTTCTGTAATTTGACTTTGGTATTTGTCAAAAATACCGCTGCTGACCTTTTCCAGATGGCCTATCACAATTGGCCGAGATTTACGCTTAACTTTTCTCACTTTCTTCTTCCTTTAGTATGAGTCAACCCTCTTAATTTTGCTGCAAACACAATCAACTTTTTTAAAAACGACTGGTTAATTGTCCTGCATCATTTAACTATCAATAAAACTTTTGTAATCGCCGTATACGATTTATGCTGAAAGTTGAAAACGATTTCGTCTTTTTCGGAAACAGTCTCTTGTTCGAAAAATCTGTTTATATTATCCTTTATAAAATTTATATCCCTTTTGATCTTCCAGCTATCCTCGGGATTTTGTGTGTCGTGCAAAATAACAAATAACCTATTGTCTGCACCGAATCTTTGTGCCCCTTGGTTCTCATAAAGCCAAATCGCTAAATTTTTTGGTTTGGATACAGCATTTGCAGCATTGTGGTATCCAGCAGGCATATAAGTTGTCTTTAAATCAAAAGGTTGCCCATTGAAAAATAAATCAACGCCTTTAATATTTTTTAACGTGGGTATGACTTGAGGGTGAGAGCTTATCAAATCTTCTATAATAACCGTCGTCCAATGGTTATACCAAGTACAGATAACATAATCTTTAACAGAACCATATAATTCAGTCTCTACATGTGATATGAGATTCTCATACCTATGATACTTCCTGACATACTGAACCTGAATTTTACTATCTAGTTGGCCTTGCACTACTCCCCACTGGAACGTATTAACTTTGTGTAATTCCGTTAACAACTCATCGTCAGAAACCTCGGTCTGTCGCTTCTTGGCTTTCTTTGAATATTGCTCCTTGATAAAAATATCAACTTTCTGCGAACCAATATTTGATAAAATCAATTTCTTATTCTTATATTCGGCGATTAAGAACTATCG
>CAZUPG010000247.1:0-3203 GCA_964622085.1 uncultured Pirellulales bacterium
AATATCTGATAGCCCGCGATCTAAACCGGCTACCACTTGGGTCTGTTGGGGCTATCCGCGAACCGCCCCCGCTTACACCTGAGCCGGTTTTTAATCAGATTGTTCTCGATGCCCAAAACCGCGCTGATGCGATGGGCGATGAATATCTAAGCGTCGAGCATTTATTTGCCTCACTTGCCTCGGTACAAAGCGATGCAAAGGAGATTTTGCAGCTAAACTCAATTACGCCTGAACAGGTTGAAAGCGCCTTAAAAGAAATTCGTGGGCCGGAACAAAAAATAACCGACCAAAGTCCGGAGGATAAATACAAGGCATTGGAGCGTTACGGCATCGACCTTCTGGAAATGGCCGGAAAGGGTAAGCTTGACCCTGTCATCGGCAGAGATGAAGAAATCAGGCGGTGCATGCAGGTCCTCAACCGCCGAACGAAGAATAATCCCGTTCTTATCGGTGAGCCGGGCGTGGGTAAAACTGCAATCGTTGAAGGCCTTGCCCAGAGAATAATCGCAGGGGACGTTCCCACCGGACTGAAAAACAAACGGATTATTGCCCTGGATATGGGGGCGCTGATTGCGGGCACAAAATTCAGAGGTGAGTTTGAAGACAGATTAAAAGCGGTACTAAAAGAAGTCATTACCGCTGAAGGACAAATTATACTTTTCATCGATGAGCTGCACACCGTAGTAGGTGCTGGCAGAGCCGAAGGTGCTGTTGATGCAGGCAACTTGCTAAAGCCATCGCTCGCGCGCGGCGAATTGCGTTGTATCGGTGCCACCACCATTGACGATTATCGAAAATACGTGGAAAAAGACGCTGCTCTTGAGAGACGTTTTCAGCCGATTGTAATCGACCCGCCCAGCGTTGAAGAAACCATAGCCATCCTTCGAGGCCTGAAGAGCCGCTATGACACACATCACGGCGTCCGGATTACCGATTCTGCCCTTGTTGCTGCGGCGACTTTATCGAATCGTTACATCTCCGACCGCTGGCTGCCCGATAAGGCAATAGATTTAATTGACGAGGCGGCATCGATGCTGCGCATTGAAAATGATTCACTGCCCGCCGAGCTGGATGATATTCGAAGAAAGATTGTTCAGCTTCAAATCGAACGTGAGGCATTGAAAAAAGAAAGCGACCAGGCGAGTAAAGAACGATTGGAAAGTGCCGAAAAACAATTAGCCGAATTGCAGCAGGAGGATAAAGAGCTTACTGCCCGCTGGGAAGCGGAGAGAGGCGATATCGACCAGATAAAACAGCTTAAAGAAAAAATTGAAGATGCCCAGAACCAGTTTGAGGATGCCCAGCGCAAAGGCGATTTGGAAACCGCCGCCCGTCTGAAGTACGAAACAATAGCGAATTTGAGAAAAGAGCTTCAGGAAAAAGAATCTCAGCTTTCCGGGTCCGACAGGGCTATGGTTCATAACGAGGTAACCGAAGAGCACATCGCTCAGGTCGTATCCAAATGGACAAGCATACCGGTTGCGAGATTATTGAGCGGAGAGCGCGAGAGGTTAATGAAAATGGAGGATTCGATTCGCCGGCGAGTAGTCGGGCAGGATGAAGCCGTAGAGGCCCTGTGTAATGCTGTTCGCAGGAGCCGCTCCGGCTTGGGTGACCCGAATCGGCCGATTGGGACATTTTTATTTCTCGGCCCGACTGGTGTAGGTAAAACCGAGCTTTCCAAGGCACTTGCAGATTTTCTTTTTAACGACCCGAACGCTATGGTCCGCGTTGATATGAGCGAGTTTATGGAGCAGCATTCTGTTGCTCGGCTCATCGGCGCACCGCCGGGATATGTCGGTTACGAAGAAGGCGGACGATTGACCGAAGCCGTCCGCCGCAAACCATATACTGTTGTTTTGCTTGATGAGATTGAGAAGGCCCACGTTGACGTTTTTAATGTGCTGCTGCAGGTATTCGACGATGGCCGATTGACCGATGGCAAAGGCAGAACCGTTGATTTCAAGAACACCGTTATCATTATGACCAGCAATATCGCAAGCCAGCAGATTCAGAAGCTAACCGAAGAATCCGGCGCCGACTGGGAAATAGAAGCCCACGTCAAGGATGCGCTCAAAAAAGTCTTCAAACCCGAGTTCTTAAATCGAATTGATGAGATAATCGTCTTCCACATGCTCACAAAGGACGATTTGAGAAAAATTGTTGATATCCAGCTGAATTACCTTGCTGACCGGCTAAAGCAACAAAAGATAGAGCTTGAATTTACTGACGGTGCTCGAAGTCTTATTATGGACGAGGGTTACGACCCGGTTTATGGTGCAAGACCTTTGAAGCGTACCATTCAGCAGCGGCTGGAAAATCCGCTCGCTACTGAGCTTTTAGCCGGTAAATTCGCCGACGGCGACACCATAAAAATCAACGCCGGCGCCCACAAATTCACGTTCGAAAAAATATAGCATAGATAAAAAAACTCGAACTTGACGTGCTTTTTTGGTAACCTCTTTATCACCTATTATGAGTTTCCGAAGTTAACAATATCATAAGCCTAAGCAACGCTGCTCCTTATATTCTTAATAGGATAGCTATGAAACGTAACATCCAAAAATGGATTACTACCATCATTATTGTTCTTACCAACATCCTTTTGTGGGTAATTCCAAGTAATGTTGCCTATCTGATTGCTCAAAATAGAGATGTCTTGCTGGGCAGATACAGTATGCCCCGATTTACCTGGATGCTTTTGTTAATCCCCATCAGTATTATGGCACTATATCCAACGTGGTCGAATGAGAAAAATAAAAGACAGCGTCAATTTAAGGTCATAGCAATATCTATCTCTGTCATATTAGCATTTCTGGTGGCGGACGTATTTGTCCGACTGAAAAATCAACAACGATACGTCAAGCAGCAAACTTTCTATCACCGTGTTCCCAATACCATCAACCACGGCACCTCTCACGACATACCGGACAAAGCTTTTGCATACCCTGTAATACGCCCCGGTTATCCGAATATCGAGTACATACTAACCGTTGACAGAAGGGGCTTTCGCAATAAAACCGACTTTGAAAAGTATGATGTGGTAATCCTGGGCGATTCATTCGCTGAAGGTTCCAAAGTTTCTGACAACCAGATTTGGCCAGCTATTTTCGCACAAAAAGCAGAGCAAACGGTTTACAATCTCGGAATGTCAGCCGGCCATCCCGGAACATACCTGGAGACTCTGAAAAAATTCGGCCAGG
>CAZUPG010000248.1:0-3162 GCA_964622085.1 uncultured Pirellulales bacterium
ACCTGAACTAACTGATCCAGAGTCAGTCGTGCTACCGTTACACTATTCCCCAAAATTCTTTTTCGTCGCTCGTCGCTCGTCGCTCGATGAGTCACGGGCCACGAAATTGCCAAGCAATTTCCAACTGGCTGGTAAAAGTACTGCGGCAAGAACCGTCTTTATGATATCGCCGAGGATAAAAGAATATAACCCCACAGCCAACACATCTCTGTTTATACCCATCAGCAAAGACAACCAAAGCAGGCCAAAAGCGTAAATGACGACATTGCCCAAAAGCATTGCCAGGATTGTTGTTCCGAATCGGCGGTCCCAGCCCCTCTCAGCCAGCAGTCCCACAATGCAGGCAGCGGCAACGAAACCAATCAGATAACCTCCGGTCGGGCTGATTAGAACGGCAAAACCAGCTCGGCCATGCGCGAAAACCGGCAGGCCGACAGCACCTTCGAGTATGTACGTCAATACACATAAACTGCCTCGACGAGAACCAAGCAGCGCCCCTAACATCAAGACAGCAAAGGTCTGGCCTGTGATAGGAACGGGCCAGCCGACGGCGAGCTGGGCGCAGATTGCGATGACAAAAGAGCCGCAAATAATCAAAGCAATATCATAAAATACAGCATACCTTTTTTCATTAGGCCGTAAGAGGTCAGCTACGGTTGCATTTGCCAACATATCAACTCCATAAAAAGGGCAAAAAAACTTCAGTTAAATGCCCCTAAGTAAAACCCGCCAAAAGGATCCGCCACACAGATGGCGGGCAAGCGGCGGACAAACTGGGGGCTAAATACTTTGCGTCGCCGTTCCGGCGACGGCTAAATTATAAACTCAAAACCCAAATGAGGTGATTATATTTGAGAATATTCTAATGTCAATGGTTTTACTGAATGGGTTTTCCGATTATCCCGCTTTTGGTGTTTTCGAACAGTTTTACTTTGAGCAACTCATTTTTTTTCGGTTTTTTTTCCGCCTTCGCCAAAGCTACGGCGGACAGGCCCGAATCCTCAAGATAGACCATAAAGTATCTCTCTGTTCTTCCGCAGGCCCCGTTAGAAATATTCCCCTTTCTGAAAGCAGGTTCCAGCTCCACAGAGTTTCTAACGGGGCAGGATTGGCCGTTAGAGTTCTCTGTCAAAATCACAGCGGTTTCGCCGAGAAATTGTTGTCGGAACTCTCTGGCTAATTCCGCATTTAGGCTATGCAATATTTTCGAGCGCTGTTTTATAGCTCTGTCAGGCACTTTGTCCTGCATGCTTGCTGCGGGGGTACCTTTTCGCGGAGAGAAGCTGAAAATGTGCATTTTTGCAAAGCCGACGTCTCTGGCTAAATTGACGGTTTGCTCAAAATAGGCATCTTTTTCACCAGGAAAACCAACAATAATATCGGTTGTTATTGCGGGTCTATCGAGGCGGGATTTAATCAACTGCACCTTATGTCGAAATTCGTCAGCAGTATATTGCCTGGACATTTTCTTCAGGATGGCGTTTGAGCCGGATTGCAGGGATAAGTGCAGATGTGGCATAATGTTAGGGTGCTTACAGAAAGTATCGAGCAATTGTGGTGTTACGTCAGCCGGCTCGAGAGAGCTGAGGCGGATTCTTGCAAGATTCGGTATTTTTGCCATTTTATCGAGCAAATCGGTTAATTTTCCGTTATGATGATTAGGCCAGTTTTTTCTTCTTACGGTTTTTTGGCCATAAGCACCCAAGAATATTCCAGTTACGACGATTTCTTTATGGCCGGTTTCAACAAGTGCCTGTGCCTCCTTGAGAGCCAGGTCTAAGGGCTTACTTTGAACAATAGGGCGTGTTTTGGGTACAATACAATAGGTGCAATAACCATCGCAGCCATCCTGGACCTTGAGAAAAGCCCTGGTATGGCCCTTAAAACTGGTTAACAGTGGTAGTTTAGGTTGAGCTGCTAAGTTCTTTTCGCAATTAAGGTTAGGGTTTTTGGAATGGCCGTTGACTATGCGGCTTAACGTAAGGGCAGTAATTTCGCGATTTCTGATGATATAGATATTTTTATCCGCCATACGTTGGGCGGATTTATCCAGGCCGTTTAGCTCGCCGATTTGTACAGTTGGCAAACAGCCAGAGACAACGATTGTCGCATCAGGGTTTAGCCGCTGGGCTTTTCGGACATATTGGCGACTTTTTGCTGAGGCAGTATGGGTTACGCAACAGGTGTTGACGACCACAATATCGGGGTTTTCAGGGCTTTCAGCAAGGGTAAGCCCGAATTGTTCGAGCAGGCGGTGAATCTGCTGGCTTTCATATTGATTAACTTTACAGCCGAGAGTAATTATGGAAAAAGTTTTCACAATATGTTATAATTTATATTGGATTAAACGGATATACAAGTAAAACCGCTCCCTTACGGTCGCGGCTCTGCTCGTGACGGGGACGGGTAAACAACCCCAGTGAAACTGGGGGCTAAATAGTACCTGTTGTGGAAACGACGTTTTGTCATTCCTGCGCAAGCAGGAATCCAGTTTTTTCGTCGTAGGTCCCTGCTCCGCCAAAAAACGGCGGACAAGTTTCGCAGGGGTGACATCGTCGGTTTTTGCTTTCCGCAACAGATACTAATTAGATTGCTTAGACGATAATCGGGAGGTTTGTTATGGTGTCTAAAACCGGTGCAGTTTGGGCGGTAGATATAGGCAATGGCTCCCTTAAAGCATTACACATAACCTGTGAGCGTGGTGTTGTTGAGGTAATCGGCTTCGACAATATCCAGCACGGCAAGGTTCTTACAGGGGCCGGTGTGAAGCCAGCGGAAAGAGATGAGCTGGTTGCGCTGAGCTTACGTAAGTTTGTAAGCAAGCACAATTTAAGCAAAGATGGTTTAATTGTTTCTGTGCCGAGCCAAAACAGTTTTGCGAGGTTTGTAAAGCTTCCTCCTGTGGAGAAGAAACGCATTCCTGAAATAGTCAATTTCGAGGCGGTACAGCAGATTCCTTTTGACATTAACGATGTGCAGTGGGACTGGCAATTGATGACAGAAACAGAGGGCTCTGAAGTGAAGGTTGGCATTTTTGCCATAAAGAATGAAGTTGTCAACTCGGTATTGGAACATTTCAAAAGAGAAAATCTTCAGGTTGAGTATGTCCAGATGACACCGATGGCTTTGTATAACTATTTGTTATACGACCGTCCTGATTTG
>CAZUPG010000249.1:0-3152 GCA_964622085.1 uncultured Pirellulales bacterium
GACCGGCCACATCTTTTTTATCACACATATCAGGACCAAGGTCGATATGTATTTCGCTGCAAGGTCCACACGGCCCCGTATCACCCATCTCCCAGAAATTATCTTTTTTGCCGAAAGCCAAAACCCTATCAACTGGTATAGATGTAACTTTAGCCCATAGCTTTGCTGCCTCACTATCTTCGGGCAGATTATCAGCTTTATCGCCGGCGAAAACCGTTGCCCATAATCGGCCCGGCTCAATGCCCCAAACACCTGTAAGAAGCTCCCATGCCCAGCGAATCGCTTCTGGCTTGAAATAATCATCGAAAGACCAGTTGCCCAACATTTCAAAAAACGTGTGATGGTATGTATCTCTGCCCACTTCCTCAAGGTCGTTGTGTTTGCCGCTTACCCGCAGGCATTTTTGGCTGTTGACCACCCGGCGATAGTCCGGCGACACTAACCCAAGGAAGATACCTTTGAACTGATTCATTCCCGCATTGGCAAAAAGCAGCGTCTCGTCACCGATGGGTACTATGGGCGAGCTGGGGACAGCTTCGTGCCCTTTATCCTTGAAAAAATCTATAAAGCCGTTTCTTATTTGTGTTGCACTTAACATATTAATATCAAATATCAGAACCTAAGATGTCATTGCGAGGAGCGACTTGTCCTCCGTAGCCGGTTTCTACGAAGCCTCTGGCGAAGTAGAATGCCGAAGGAGGAAGCAACGAAGCAATCTCATCCCTTCGCAAGTCGGAGATCGCCACGCCCTCACTTTGTTCGGGCTCGCAATGACATTTACATCTTGCTTTTTGTATTTTGCCTTGTGGCTAAACCAGGCCTTTAGCAACGATGATTTTGCTTTTTAATTCCTTACACAAATCTTTGTTTTCAGCTAATAACTTTTTGGCGTTTTCTCTGCCCTGGCCGAGCCGCATTTCGCCGTAGTTGAGCCATGCACCGCTTCTTTCGACCACTCCACAGCCAAGCCCAAGGTCTATTAAATCGCCTTCATAGCTGATTCCGCTATCGAACATAAGGTCGAACTCGCTGTCACGGAATGGCGGTGCAATCTTGTTCTTTACCACCCTGGCTCTGATTCTGCTGCCAACCGCACCGGTGCTGTCTTTTAAGGTTGTTATTCGTCTCAAGTCGATGCGCACCGAGCTATAGAATTTCAATGCCCTGCCGCCGGGCGTTGTCTCCGGATTGCCGAACATCACCCCGATTTTCATTCGAATTTGATTTATGAACACAAGTGCCGTCTTGCTCTTATTGATAACAGCGGTGAGCTTTCTCATCGCCTGGCTCATTAATCTTGCCTGCAGTGCCATGTGGGTGTCGCCCATCTCGCCTTCAATTTCTGCTTTTGGTGTAAGCGCGGCGACCGAATCAATCACTATGACATCCACAGAATTAGATCTGATTAACATCTCGGTTATTTCAAGTGCCTGCTCGCCGCTGTCGGGCTGGCTTATCAGCAGGATGCTGACATCGACACCCAACTTTTTTGCCCAGGTTGGGTCCAGAGCGTGTTCGGCGTCTATAAACGCCGCTACCCCGCCTGCGTGCTGAGCGTTTGCAATGATATGAAGTGCCAGTGTAGTTTTGCCGGATGACTCAGGCCCAAACATCTCGGTTACCCTGCCACAAGGAATGCCCGCGCCACCCAAGGCGATATCAAGCGATAATGAGCCGGTCGAGATCCCAGCGATTTTGGCGTATTTATGCTCATCCATCTGCATAATAGCGCCCTGGCCGTACTGCTTCTCAATCTGTGCTATCACACGCTGCAAGGCCTCTTCTTTGCTGGTCGCTTTCGGCGTCACCTCAGCTTTTTTTGTCTTTGCCATTTTTGCTCTCCAATCGTTAAAACTGAAAATTGAAATCTAAAAACTAAAAACCATAATTCAAAATTCAAAACTTATTTTTTACCTTTTAAGGTCAAGATACTTGAGCCGAGCATATTTGCCAATTCTTTGGTTTCATTTAAAAGATATTCTAACTGAGGATTATTTATTTTCTTTGCATCTCTTGGCAAACCAAGCCAATACAAGCTTTCGTTCGCAGATTTGAGAAAATGACTAAAGAAATTGGTGAAATCCCTTTTTGAACTAGCTCCTTTGGCTTCAACTATATTTGCCCCTATGGATGTAGCTGACCTTAATAATTGTTTCGAAATAACGCGGGAAGAGGTATCTTTGGGTAGCGTGTCTATGAATTCTATTATTTTAATAGAATATTGATATGCTCTGTTTTTCAACTCAGTTTTAATTTTTGAGCTTTGGTTTTGCATTTTCAGCTCTAAGTTTTTAGCTCAATTTGTAATTACCTAACACGGTATAAACAGGGCCGCTCGGCGTCAGCTGGCTCTGGTAAACTCTGACTGATTCAGCCGGGAAACTGCCAAGCCTAAAATCCTTATAAGCCTGGCTTATTTGTGCCAGCTCGACACCTGCCTTCGGATTTCTTATCCTGCAAAGAGTCAGATGGCCGGAAAATTGCCTCTCTTCTGCTGGCCAGCCAGCCGAGTCCAGATGTTGCTCAAGGTCCTTTTGTAATTCTAACAGATTTTCGCATCCTTTGCCTATACCAACCCATAAAACTCTGGCGATTCTGCCGCCGAAATAGCCGACCGATTCTACATTCAGCTTAAAATCTTTATGCCTGCCGGCCACCTCGCAAGTCTTATTGCAGACCTCAACAACGTCCTTGTCTTTAATCTCACCCAAAAATTTCAATGTAAGGTGTACGTTTTCCGGATTTACCCACTTCACGTCACTTTTTTTGATATCAGCTTTACTCTGCAGCTCAGTTTGCAAATCGGCCAAGCCCTTTCTAATCTCCTCGCCAGTATCTATCGCAATAAAAACTCGCATATTATCTGTTATCTAAAAACTTGTTACTTCTCGCAAGGTTTCAAGTCTGTTGTCAATATTGGTTTTATCTATAGAGCTTAATCCGTTCAGTGAGAAATCAGCGATAGTAAATGCGGCAACCACTGTACCATAAGCAACCGCTGTTTTTAATGAGGCAAAGTCTGCTTTGCCGGCTTGTGCCAGATAGCCCATAAATCCTCCAGCAAAGCTATCGCCTGCACCCGTGGGGTCTTTGACCACCGTGGCTGGATAGGCCGGCAAAATAAATCTATCGCCGTTAGAATTGCACATTAA
>CAZUPG010000250.1:0-3123 GCA_964622085.1 uncultured Pirellulales bacterium
TCCGGCAGGTCATACCGGAGGATATTATCGAGTATGGAATGATTCCTGAAATGGTAGGGCGGCTGCCTGTAATTACCACTCTTTCAGCCCTCGATGAAGAAGCGCTTATAGACATACTGACAAAGCCCAAAAATGCGCTGTGCAAGCAGTATCAAAGATTCTTTGAGATGGAAGATGCAGAGCTTGAATTTACCGAGGACGCTTTACACGCACTGGCCAAGAAGGCCCTCGAACGTGACACCGGCGCCAGGGCGCTGCGTGCAATTGCCGAGGAGCTGATGGTTGATTTTATGTACCAACTGCCGGAAGAGCCAAAGCCCGCAAAGTACGTAATCACCCCTGATATTGTCGGAGGCAAAGCAGAGCTGTTCACCGCAAGACAGAGAGCCAAAAAAGAATCCGCGTAGAAGCTAAGTGGTTTTGCGCTTTTAATTTAAATCTTTTCTCTTTTATTCTGCTACTTCAACTTTTGACAAACCCGGCATCAGCAGGTTATAGATTAGTATTGCATCGCCGTTATGCAGTCTGATGCAACCTTGTGAACCTGCGGTGCCGATTTCATTAGGGTCTTTTGTGCCATGGATGGCAAAGCCGGTTCTGTCTTTGGCCTGTCCTTCAACACCTTCCAGTCCTATCCACCTTGAGCCCAGAGGATAATTCGGGCTCTGAGGGTAATATGTTTTATTGGTAATGGGGTCGGTCCAGATGGGTTTTATCAGTTTTCCGCCTGGTTTGACGACCCAGAGCCCTGTCGGCGTTTGCATACCCGGCTTGCCCAGACCTACAGGGAAGCTTCGCACAAAGGTGTTCTGAAGAAACAAATCCATTGTAAAGGTTGAGCGATGTACCCTGGTGTAGAAGGGGCCGTTGATGACCTTTATTGTTTCTCCTGCTTGCAGTGTTTCCGGACGATTAATGTTATTAATCTGCATTAGAATCTCGTAGGGTACCTTAAATTGCTCGCCGATTGTTCTAAGCTGGTCGCCCGGCTTAGCCTTGTAAGTGCCACAAAGCTTGTCCTCGGGGAAAATGGTCCTGCTAAATAACCATTTATCAGCAAGTGCGGAGAGCCGGTCTTTCACAAATGCCCGCTGCTGATTGCTCATTGGCAAGAGCAGCGACTCGTTTAACCGGTCGCGTGCCTCTACAATTTTGCTTGGCATATCAGCTGTAAAAGCTATGGCTTCGGCGATAAGCTCAGTTACTTTGGGATTATCTTCAGCAGTCGGCTCAGGTATCTGCAATAAATTTGGTTCTGTCCTCTCCACCGGCAGCCCAGGCGAGATTGCCTCCCTTACATCAGGCACATTGACGTCATCTGAAGCAGCAGAAATTTTATTTTTGCCAAAAGGATAGGGTTTGTAAATAAGGGCAATCACCACCGCAATAATCAGTAAAGCTAAAATGATATATATCCGGCTTCGGCGCCGGCCTATTCCTCTACGGCTGTGAGGATAACGAGCCATCTTATTCTCCTTTAATTTGTCTGCCACAAAGGCGCCAAAAAGTGAAAAGTGCCTAAAGTTTGAAGTGCCTAAAGTTGCGGATTATTTTTTATTTTAGTTCACTTTAGGCACTTTAGTTCACTTCAGCTCACTTCTCTTTTTTTTGTGACCTCGTGTTTACGCCACAGGCGTATAAATTCGTGGCTAATTAGTTCTGGCTGTTAAAATATATTATTTCTTCATCGGTTACTAAAAAGTCTACCGGCTCATCACGCTCTGTTACTGGTATTGAGTCCACCACCTGCTCTGCAAAAGCAAAGCCGCATCTGGGAGCTTTGAGTTTTTTGTTAGCGAAAAACCTGTCGTAGTATGAGCCGCCGCGACCAAGCCGATTGCCTTTCTTGTCGAATCCTAATGCCGGCGATACCACCAAATCTATATCTTCAAACGGTATCGGCACACCTGTTATTGGGTTTCGCAGACCGTTGACTCCGGTCGAAAAATCTGTTTCCAACGAATTTATCTGCACCGGTATCATGTGCCTTTGCTGCCAGGAAAGCTTCGGTACGACTACTGTCTTGCCGAGCTGCCAGGCGTGAAGTATGGCCTCGGAAGTATCCACCTCGTGCGGAAGCGATAGGAATATCATAATTGTTGATGCACTTTGAAACTGCGGACTAGAAATCAGATTCCGGCATGCTTTGCGGCTTTTCTCACTCTTCTGCGGCCCGCTCATCTCAAGCAGGCGATTCTGTAACTTGCGGCGCATCTGAGCCTTGTCCATTTAGTTATCCTTCTTTTCCGATAGTTTTTTTAGCGGCGTTGCTGTTTTGTATCAAGGTTTGTAGCTTTTGTAAATAACACTTCATATTTTTTTCATACCCGATTTCTTTTGGTATGTAATATTTCTTCACCGGCTCTGGAAGATACTCCTGTGGTACGAAACCATCCTTAAAATTATGCGGATACTTGTAGTCAGCTCCGAAACCGGCTTTCCTTGCAGCGGGATAATGGCTATTCTTTAGATGTTTTGGCACGGCTTTGAGCGGCTCCTGTTTTACATCGGCCGTTGCTTGCCATATAGCGGAGGCTGCAGCATTGGATTTAGGTGCGCAGGCAACATATATAGCCGCCTGCGCCAGAGCCAATTGGGCTTCAGGCAGGCCAACAAATTCAGATATCTGGACAGCCGCAGCGGCAAGAACCGTAGCTATTGGGTCGGCGTTTCCAACGTCTTCGGCTGCACAAACTGCAATCCGCCGGGCAATAAAACGTGTATCCTCGCCGCCGGCTATCATCCGTGCCAGCCAGTAAACGGTGGCATCAGGGTCGCTACCCCGCATACTCTTTTGCAAAGCGCTTGCCAAATCATAGTGTGTGTCACCCGTGCCGTTGTATACAAACGTCTTTTGTTGTATCGACTCCTTCGCAACTTCCAGATCAAATTTTACCCGCCTTATGTCTGGCGGGTTTACTTTTCCCTCTCGTCTGGGCGAAGGTCCAACCGTAGTCCCGATATGTGTTTTTTCTGCCTGTGATAGCATGCCTACCTCCAGAGCGGTCAGGGCTTTCCTGGCGTCGCCGTCACAGATACTTGCCAAAAATTTCAGTGCTTTTGTATCTGCCTCGATATCAAGTTTGCCGAGTCCTCGTTCAGCGTCGATAACAGCTTTATTTA
>CAZUPG010000251.1:0-3120 GCA_964622085.1 uncultured Pirellulales bacterium
AACCGCTGATACCGCTTATAAGCTTATTTGCCTGAGACTTTTTCAAAAACATACATAATAAAAACACCACGCCCGCATCTGTAAGCCACGAGTCATTCTCTATTATCTCAAGTCTAACATCTGAACTTGCCGTTGCTTCTATCGCAATTTGATAATATCTTTCCAGTATAGGTTTTTTACCTTTGCTTAATATTTTCACGTTGTCATTATGGACATAATGCGAATAAAAGTTTCTCAGCTCTCTTAGTTTCAATAGCAGGCAGTCTATTTCTCCTTTTGCATTTTTTGTTACATCCTCAAAATTGAAAATGAAATTTTCTACTTTGGCAAGTATCTGTGGATTATCAAGCAAGGTCTTTCGTCTTCCTGTGTCAAAAATACTGTCTTCTATGGCTTTTAAATTAAGCTCTGCCTGATTAAAATAAAACGCCGCTTCCTCTTTTTTTAATTCGATACTATCCATAAACCGGCTCTCCCATCTAAATTGTAAATAATAAATTGAGCTATCTCCTCCAACGTTGCTTTCTCCTTCTACTATATTATACCCAAAACCTCTTAATCCGTCAAGCCAAAATCGAGAATCCAGTATCCAATTAACCAATCAACTAATTCACCGATTAGCTAATTCTCTGTGCACTCTGTGGCTCACAAAACCCAAAACCACAATTTTAGTCAAAACAAAATCCGCGAAATCTGCGTCTAACAAGTCAGTGTGAATTTGTATCTAAAATCCACCAAGCCAGCCGTAGTCTATAGAGCATTTAAATCCCGGTAATTTGGATTTAGGATTTATAACCAAAACTGTGTAAATCCGTGTCATTCCGTGTCTAATAATTCGTGTCAATTCGTGTGAATTCGTGGCTAAAATAATCCGTGTCAATCAGCGCTAACCTGTCCTGAGCGACCTGTGGTGAGCAATGTCGAACCAAGTCGAAGGAAGCGACGAAATGCTCTTGACACAGCCCGCCCGCTGTTATATATTATCCAATTCTTTTTCCCTATGGGATTATTTGTCGGATTTATGCATTTTATTTGGAGTGCCATTAAATTTTTTGAATCGTTTTTCTTGGAAGGAGAATTCGAGAGATGGCAAAGAAACGAGTGTACTTTTTCGGCTCGGGCAGAGCCGAAGGCAATGCAAAGATGAAGGAGCTTTTAGGCGGCAAGGGTTCGAACCTGGCCGAGATGACAAACCTCGGCGTTCCGGTTCCGCCGGGCTTTACAATCAGCACAGAGGTATGTAGCGAATATTACAAATCCGGTGGCAAATGGCCAAAAGGTCTTAAAGAGGAGGTCGCTCAGAACTTGGCCAAACTGGAAAAAGCGATGGGTGCAAAGCTCGGCGACCCGGACAAACCATTATTGGTCAGTGTCAGAAGCGGTGCCGCCGTATCTATGCCCGGCATGATGGATACGGTGCTCAATTTAGGGCTAAATGACAATGTGATTGAGGGTATTATCAGAAAGACAAAGAATCCACGCTTTGTATACGATATTTATCGCCGTTTCATCGATATGTTTGGCGATGTGGTTATGGGCTGTGGCCACGAGCATTTTGAGCAGGTAATTGATGCAGCCAAGAAAAAGGCCAGGGTTAAGCTGGACAATGAGCTAAACGCCGAACAGTTAAAGGAAGTTGTCGAAAAATACAAAGCCATTTACAAAAAGCACGTCGGCAAATTATTCCCACAGGACGACCGAACTCAGCTAACTCACGCAATCAACGCTGTGTTTAGTTCCTGGAATACTCCCCGGGCTGTCACCTATCGGCAGTTAAATAAAATCACCGGCCTTTTGGGCACTGCTGTGAATGTCCAGACAATGGTATTTGGGAATATGGGTGAGGATTGCGGCACTGGTGTCTGTTTTACCCGCAATCCCAGTACCGGCAAGAAGGAGTTTTACGGCGAGTTTTTGATGAACGCCCAGGGCGAAGACGTTGTCGCCGGCATCAGAACTCCAATCGAGCTGAAGAAATTAGGCAAGCGCTCGCCAAAAGCTTACAAACAGTTGACTTCTCTTATGGCCAAACTAGAGAAGCACTACAAAGATACCCAGGACATGGAATTCACCATTCAAGGGAAAAAACTTTATATTCTGCAGACGCGAACGGGCAAGCGGACGGCTGAGGCGGCGGTGAAGATTGCGGTTGATATGGTCAAGGAAGGGCTTATTTCCAAAAAAGAGGCGGTGAAAAGGGTAACGCCGGAACAGCTGGACCGATTGCTGCATCCGCACTTTGACCCGAAAGCCAGGCGAAATGTAATTGCCAAAGGACTTCCGGCATCGCCTGGGGCTGCGGTTGGGCAGGTAGTGTTTACCGCTGATACGGCAGAAGCGTGGAAGAAAAAAGGCAAAAAGGTCATCCTTACACGAATCGAGACCAGCCCGGAAGATATAGGTGGAATGGATGCGGCAGAAGGTATCCTGACGGCCCGCGGCGGTATGACTTCCCACGCGGCGGTTGTTGCCCGCGGGATGGGCAGATGCTGTGTGGCCGGCGTGAGCGCACTGCAAATCCATTACAAAACCAAAAAACTCAGTGTCGATAGTAAGGTTATCAAAGAAGGAGACTGGATTAGCCTGGACGGCTCTACCGGCGAAGTTATGACAGGCCAATTACCTACGGTTGCACCGACAATGAGCGGTGACTTCGGTAGGTTTATGAAGATTTGCGATGAGGTTCGCAAGCTTGGCGTCCGCACAAATGCAGATACGCCGGAAGATGCAAAGCGAGCAAGGGATTTCGGCGCCGAGGGCATCGGGTTGTGCAGGACCGAACATATGTTCTTCGAAGGCGGGCGCATCTGGCCTGTGCGGCAGATGATTCTGGCTGCCGATGATTATGCAGATATGCTCGCATTATTGAGTACTGCCGAGAACCAAAAAGACAAAAAAGCGATTGAGAAAAAATACACCTCCGCCAAGAAACAATTCGAGGGCGCTCTAAAGAAGCTGCTGCCGTTGCAGCGAGGCGACTTCGAAGGAATATTTAAGGCGATGGCAGGTCTGCCGGTGACGATTCGATTGTTAGACCCGCCATTACACGAGTTTCTGCCTCAGGACGAGAAAAGTCAGGCGGAGATGGCAAGGCGACTCGGCGTTAAGCCGGCAGTAGTG
>CAZUPG010000252.1:0-3103 GCA_964622085.1 uncultured Pirellulales bacterium
TGGCCGGCTCTATGAGAAAACGTGTCCGCCTTATCAGATGCATTCTGTGATTGTTTCGCGTATCAAAATTATGGCTGAATTGGACATTGCTCAACGGCGATTGCCACAAGACGGCAGCATCCACGTTTTAGTCCAGGGCAGACCCATCGATTTAAGGGTGTCGGTTATACCGGGCAATTTTGGTGAAAAGGTAGTCATCGGAGTCATTGACCCACAGAAAATGCTTTTCAATCTTGAGTCGCTTGGATTTACCTTTGATAACCTCCAGCTTTTCAGGAAGGTAATACAATCTCCGAACGGTATAGTCTTGGTAACAGGGCCGGCCGGCTCAGGGAAAAATACCACTCTTTATACAGCTCTGGCGGAATTAAATAACGATGAGGTCAACATTTGTACTGTTGAAGACCCGGTTGAATGCAATATACACGGTATCAATCAGTTCCAGGTCAATGGAGGTGCCGGCTTCGGATTTTCGAAGGCGCTGCAAAGTCTCTTGCGCCAGGACCCCGATATAATAATGGTGGGTGAAATTCGAGACAAAGATACCGCCAATATCGCTGTCCAGGCGGCACTAACCGGACATCTGGTTCTATCAACTTTACATACGAATGATGCACCCGGCGCGGTAACGCGTCTGCTGGATTTGGGTGTCGCCCCGTATCTGGTAAGCGCTTCTTTGATAGCGGTCTTATCTCAACGATTAGTGCGAAAGATATGTCCAAATTGTAAGACAGACTATGAGCCACCTGTCAGTTTGAAAAAGATTGTTGAGAAGTTAGGTGGGAAAGTTGAGACTTTTTATCGCGGCGTTGGCTGTAAAAAATGCCGTAACACCGGCTATGTTGGCCGAATCGCCGTTCACGAGCTTTTTGTGCCGAATGAGCAAATTATGGAAATGATTGCTGAGCGGGCCAGCTTAAAGAAGCTGCGGGCCAGGGCACTTCAAAATGGAATGATTCCTTTGCAAGCAGATGGTATTGAAAAAGTAAAAGCCGGAATTACTTCTATCGAGGAAGTATTAAGGACCGCGCAATAACGCACGAGTATCCAGTATCCAGCATCGATAGTCAGATTGAAATTATTAGAAGAATGGATTGAAGGGGGTTTTGTCAAAATCTGGTACGAATCCTGTTTTTTCTCCTTCACCATGCCAGCTATGGTCAAGCCATCCCGTTACATATATTCTTCCTTTAACGTTTCGAACTGTGCCGGTCTCCGAATTTGTTTCGAGGATGAGAAATTTACCCTTTGCTATAAAGTAAAGTTTTGTCGGGTCTTCGCCATCTTCGTTGCTATAAATTTTTGAAGGGTCAATATTACCCTTAAAGCGTGCTCCTACAACCTCCCAGGTTACTTTAGGCCGAGGTTCGTATGCACCTCCCCAGCCGCCTTTTATTCGACCATCAGTTAAAATGAATAGACTTATTCCGCCTCTCGCCTCATCATTTTGCACTGCTTCGGCCTCAAAAAGTAGATTATTCAAAATTTCCGGCTGCTGTTGCTTAGGTTGTTGAACCTCTTCATCAGGCCGAACCAGCCGGTCTTTCTCATTCCACGGCATATTTGAATCTGAGCCCTTCATCAGCGCCATTGGGTCCAGCCAGATAATGGTACAAAATACGACAATAAGGAGAACCATTATTATAAGAGCAGCGCCGCAACGATTAGTATGTGATAGTCGCCTTAACCTCGTCCCTTTCATAAGTTCACCTTTCTCGAATTTACCCTGAATTTCCAGCATCGAGCATTAATTATTCAGTATCCACGTCCAATTTTGTGTTAGACGGTGTCTTCAATTTTTCTTTCGGCTGATGTTTCCATCTTCGATGCAGCCACCAGTATTGGCTCGGGTCTTCCCGCACAAATTGCTCAATCGCCCTGGTATATTCAGCAGTAACCCACCTTAGCGGGTCGTCCTTGTCAGCCCATTCTTCGGGGAAAATAATTCGTGGAACGCAAATTTCAAAGTAGAAATGGTTATCAATCCTTCTGCTGTAGCCGACACCTATCGGTATATTATTGGTAATAGCAAGCAGTCCTATACTCTTATAGGTACTCGCTTTTCTGCCGAAGAAATAAACAAACAGCCCTTTTCTGCCGGCGTCCTGGTCAGCGATAAAGCACAGCGTAGCTCCTTTTGATGTGATTTTGTCCATCATTTCAGCTGCGCCTTTTTTATCGATAATCTTTTGTCCTACCTGCTGGCGAACGTCGTATAAGTATTTGTTGATAAAATTGTTATCGAACGGCCGGGCGATGCTATAGACGTTAAAGCCGAACAGGCCCAGCATATAACCCAGAATTTCAAAGTTGCTGTAATGGGCCGCAATCATAAGCATACCATTACCCTCTTTCATCAGCCATTTGGCCCTTTCAGCCGTTTTGAAGCGCGAATAATCACGCCAGTTGTGCTTTTTTACCAGCCGAGGCGTGAATAATACATCGATTGCGAGCATTACAATATGCTCGAAGCTCCGTTTGCCTGTTTCCCATATCCATTGCTCACTTTTATCCGGGAAGCTCGAATGAAGGTTGTCTAAAGCCCGCTTTCGGCCGCGATGGTAATGTTTCCATAGCAGTCGGCCGAGGAAGCAAGCGGTTTTTAGATTGGTTTCGACGTCGAAGAGATATAGAAATACGATAAGAATCCGAAGCGCAAGGTACTGCAGATAATCGACTAATGGATTTCGAGTTTTCTTTTTCTTCTTCTTCCTTCGTAGTCCTACCCTCTGTCGTCCGTCATCTGTCTTCTGTCCTCTGTCGTCTGCCATAGTACGCGATTTTAG
The DNA here is from genome assembly GCA_964622085.1 of uncultured Pirellulales bacterium. Classification (GTDB taxonomy): domain Bacteria; phylum Planctomycetota; class Phycisphaerae; order Sedimentisphaerales; family Anaerobacaceae; genus CAZBWE01. Next base: position 2,787 of record CAZUPG010000252.1, read on the forward strand.
AGCGAAAATAGCCGCTGTCAACCCCGTTAGAAAATAACGTCTTGCTTCTTCTAACGGGGTCAAGGGTCTCGATGCTTCCGCCTTCGCTGAAGCTACCTGTGGCACAAGCTACGGCGGACAAGCGATGCTTGATTTTAGACGCGGATTTACACAGACTTTTTTAGACACTGATTTACACGGATTGACGCGGATTTTCACTAATTTATTATTGGCCAAAAACGCCATTTCAGCCTTTTCAGGACGATTTAACCTCACTCAATACCCGCGGGGGCTAAAGTCTTGATTTTTAGCTAAAATATGTTATTAATGATGTAAGA
>CAZUPG010000253.1:0-3086 GCA_964622085.1 uncultured Pirellulales bacterium
TCGCGCCAATAGCTTGTTCTCTGTCAACGTAGGGGGCGATTACTTTTTGCTCCAGGAACAGGTCGTTCTCTGCATTGAAGCGGTCCTGAAGTATTTCTGCGATGGTCTTCAGTTGGTTCTCCTGAAGACTGAGATACACTGCGATAACTTCGGCATCCCTTGTTAGCGCTCGCTTAATTATTGCTCCATGAATGGTATTTGCTACGAGCCCACCTATAGCACCAATCTGCTTCTTTTGTTCATCTGTAAGGTTTTCCTTTCCGTCTTTACCTCCAAGCGTTTTGTTGAGCTTACTAATACTGTCGCTCAATGTCTGGACAGCACCTCCGGCGTCATCCTTGACGGGTGAATCAGCTAAGGCCTGAAGATTAAAAAAATACGCCTCGAGTAGCCTGGTTTGTGCCCGAAATTCGGCAATTTCTGTAAGCACGTCGGCCACTGCCTCGTTTTTTTGTATAATCTTTTCCCGAAGGTTTGTTCCAAATCGTGTTTTCTTCAATTCTTGGGTATCGAAATCGATAATCCGGTCAGTTGTTACGTCAAGGAGATTGCTTACTGCCTTAGTATATGCGATGCCGGAGCTCGAGAGATCCTTACCCTGTTTAATAGATTGCGTGGCGCAACTGCTTATTAAAAAAACGGACAGTCCCGCAACTATGACTATGTGCTTTTTCATCCGGATTATCCTTTCAGTGATTTGGCCGCAGTGGTTAATGACAACTAACGATTTATTTGAAACGTATCGACTTTCTGCTTTATCTCCACACCTTTTTTTGTGCTCCTGAACTTTCCTTGTATTGTTCATTCTTCCAGTACCCAACATAATAATACCTGTGGCCAGGCCATACAATATTCATCCGCCTTTCGCTTGGCGGATTTATCCGCCGCTCATTTGGCAGACTTTTTTGTTACTCAAACAATAAAACTATCCATCCCTCAGGGATTCTGCAATTCTTGTCCACCATAGTCTTGGCGTCACGGAACGAAGGCGGATTGCATTTTTATTTTTGATTTTTACATTCTCTTCGCTGTTTTCCTCAAGAAAATCTGGATGTATTGTACTTTATAATGGCTAAAGTAGCAATGATTTATTCAGTTTCCTCGTTCCTCGAAATAACATCCAGAATCGAGCATCAAGTATCGAGAATATAGCATTGAGTCCCAATCGATGAACAACGAACTATGAACAACGAACTATGAACAACGAACTATGAACAATGAACTATGAACAATGAACGAGATCAACCCAGCCACGTTGGCCCGAAGGTTATATCGACCTTCATCGGGACATCGAGCTTGATGGCTGTGGTCATTTGCTCAGATATCCACTTGGAATGTTTGTCGGCCTGTACTTTAGGTAATTCAAAAACAAGCTCATCGTGGACCTGTAGGATAAGTTTTACCGGCAGGTTTTCAGATTCGACTTTTCGCTGAATATTTATCATCGCCACTTTAATCAAATCGGCTGCTGAGCCCTGAACGACGGTGTTGATTGCAAATCGCTGGGCTTGGGCGCGTTTATTGGCATTTTTGGCGGTAAGGTTGGAGATTTTTCGTCGGCGGTGCAGAATGGTCTCGGCATAGCCGGTGCGTTTCGCCTTTTGGACGCACTCATCCATAAATTTACGGATTGAACTATAGCGGGCGAAATAATCGTCGATGAACTTCTTCGCCTCTGGCTGGCTGATACCTGTAGTGCGGGACAGGCCGAATGCACCCTGGCCGTAGATGATGCCGAAGTTGACGGCTTTACAGTTTGAGCGCATTTTTTCTGTTACTTCTTCGAGCCGAACATTATAAATCTGCGAAGCGACGAAGCGATGGATGTCCTGGTCGGCGGCGAAGGCGTCCATCAGGGCCTCGTCTTTTGAAAAATGCGCCAACAATCGCAGCTCGATTTGTGAGTAATCTGCGCTTAAGATGCAGTCGGTTTTTTTCTTTGGAACAAAGGCCGAGCGTATCTTTCGGCCGAGCTCCGTGCGGATGGGGATATTCTGCAGATTGGGGGCACTGGAGCTAAGCCGACCCGTGGCGGTTACGGTTTGATTGAAAGAGGCGTGAACACAGCCGGTTTGGGGGTTGATGAGCTGGCCGAGCTTATCCACGTATGTATTTTTTAGTTTACTGACTAATCGATATTCGATAATCGGTGGGATTATTGCGTGCTCATCGGTAAGCTGCTCGAGGACCGCGGCGTCGGTACTTCGGCCCGCCTTTCCGCTGCGGATGGATTCGAGGCCGAGCTTGTCGAAAAGAACCTCGGCAAGCTGTTTCGGAGAATCGATATTGAAAACCTCGCCGGCAAGTTGGTAAATCTCTTCTGTTAAATTCTCGGTTGTCTCGTTAAGCTTACCGGACATACTCTTTAACAGCTTGGTGTCGAGTGAGACTCCGTTGGATTCCAGCGTTGCGAGGACGCTAACCAGAGGCATTTCTACTTCTTCAAACAATTTTTTCAGCAGTGGCTCTTTATCAAGGTGCTCTTTGAGGTAATTGTAGAGCTGAAGTGTTATATCTGCATCTTCAGCGGCATATTCGCAGGCGGTAGCGGTATCGACCATATCGAAAGTGAGCTGGTTTTTGCCTTTGCCGATAAGTGATGAGATGGGAATGCACTGGTAATTGAGAAAATCCAAAGCCATTTTATCGAGCGAGTGTTTTCGGCCGGCATCAAGACAATAAGAAGCAACCATAGTATCGAAGTAGATTCCTTTTAGGGGTATTTGAGCATTTTGCAGGACAAGCATATCGTATTTGATGTTCTGGCCGATTTTTTTGATTTTTTCATCTGCAAGTATCGGTGCAAGTTTCTGGCGGACGGTTTTTTTGTCGAGATGTTTTTGTCCGAGCGGTGCTTTTACGGGCAGATAAAAGCCGGTATTCGGCTGCCACGAAAAGCTGATACCGACAAGCTCGGCACGCATAGCGTACATAGAGGTAGTTTCAGTATCGATAGCGAATATTTTTTGTTTTTTTAGCTGTGTAAAAAATTTATCGAACTTTTGCTGAGTGTCTATGAGCTGATAGTCATGTTGCTCAGTACGGGTTGCTGGATACCTGTCATGTTGAGCGGAGCGAAACATCTG
>CAZUPG010000254.1:0-3079 GCA_964622085.1 uncultured Pirellulales bacterium
TCAACAGGGTACTTCCTGGACAGGTTACTGGAGAGTCGGCACTAGTGATTTGAACGAGTTAGTTCCCTACTGGCTGGTTAAGGAGCCCGACAAAGGACCGGGTGTACCGCCTGATTGTGGCGGAACGCTTGTGCCGTAGTAAGTCTGTCAGGAGACTAAATTGTTAAGATTTTGAATAGGAAGATTTTGAATAGGAAGAGGAATATCGAATGTAATGAAGCATTCGAGTATTTTTGAAAGGAGATTGTGATGAAGAAATTGTTAGCTTTATTGTTGGTTCTTGGATTGGCCTCAACAGCAAATGCTTTGGTAGTCCAGCTATCCTACAACGATGCAATTGATGGCCCAGAAAATGTGACTGAAGTGACAGTATACCCTTCTGACTATTTTGAGTTTGACGTCCACAGCGATGGTGACAACATCGCTTATGATGAATGGGTAACTGTCAGTGGCCCGGCGAGTGGCTTTACCCAAGCAAATGGTGTAATTCATGCTGCAGCAGGTCAAGATGCGTTTATTCTGGATGTTGGGCGTCCGGGGTACCTCTGGGTAGAAGCTGCTGATTTATCAGACCCATTCGATTCTATTGACCCGGGTAAGCACTTCTCTTGGGAATTGCACTGTGAGGGGCCGGGTGATGTGATTATCGAGCTTAGGACTTTCGATGATTTTGAGATACTTCAGGATACAATCATCGTGCATCAGATTCCTGAGCCGGCGTCAATGCTGCTGCTTGGTCTTGGAGGTCTTTTGCTGCGTCGTCGTAAATAAGTTCCGTTTAGAGATTTATCTCTAACGGGATAAGACGCTGGCCGAGAGCCAACAGAAGTAGTTACTAAAGAGGCAGGTCTTGTTGACCTGCCTCTTTTTTTGTTTACTTCGGCACAGATTGTGTTATAATTCTTTGGACGCTGATTTCGCAGATTATGCTGAAATGATATAAAATGATATAATATGTAAGATTCTGCGTTAATCAGCGCAATCTGCGCCTAATGAAGTTAAAGGAATACGATGTTATGAAACGGTTATTGCTATTATTGCTTTGTGTTTTATCCGTTTTTGTGCTTATTGGCTGTGACAGTTTTACTGGAAATAAAAGCAGTGTCGATGTAATCATCGATGGCAATGGGCAGTTCCCAGAATTTCTTGCCGGTAAATGGATAGCCAATGATAGGGGCTGGCAATTTGTTTTCGAGCCCGATGGGAGGATTTCCTCTGCAATCCATACTATCGGCTGGGTCGAAGTAAAGCCAGGGCAGGTAACCAGGGTGTCAACAAAACAGGGCGGCAAAGGCATATTTGAATCAGGCCGGTGGACAGTTCAATATTCTTCTGTAGACCGCGAACTGATGGTGGAAGTTATCCTGAAACATTTTAGAGCCCAGAATGGCAATCAAGCACTGGAAGGTACCAGTAAGGACGTGTTTATAGGCCCGGTCTCCGAAGATGGGCAGCAGTGGACGGCTGAATGGTTCGCTTTTCCTGAGTATGTTGCGTTTACTGATATTTACGATAATTATAAACTTCCGGTTGACTATAATGATAATCCCAGAGGCACCTTAGTTTTTAAAAAGATTAAGGGGGCGGAATAATATCACTTGATTTTAGTAATCATAATAAGCCACGCCAGTTGTCGGACCAGTCAAGCTTAATCGTCTTGTTTGCTGGCTTATAGAAGTAAGCAAAATTACTGGTCGCATTGGCCGGGAATTCTTCACTATTACCCACCATTTTCACAATTGTCTCATTGTTAAAGGGATTCTTTGGAAATCTGCGAATGTATGGCCCTGCGAGGCAAAATATAATCCCACCAACCGCCAATTAAGTGTGAAGATATTTCTCGACGCATTTCTTATGCGCCTTCCCCATGGCGACCTTGAAGGCCGAATGGAAGATTACTTTGATGGGCCGGTTTCTGAGGACGGCAGGACCTGGACGGTTTCCTGGCGTAATTATTGCTGGCTTGAGGGTGCTATTTCTCCCCCTATCGACGAGATAAATGCAAATCCAGAGAAGCTAATCTTTACTAAAATAGACATCAGCGACGTCAACGACATCAACAACGACGTCAACAGCGTCGGGTAGCTTTGGTTTGCAGTGTTAGTAATCATAATATCGAGTGTCCTCTTTGTTAGTCCCGAGCTAGTCAAGGCCGCTTTTTATAGTTCCGCGTATCTCTCACTGCCATCCGGCAGTTATCCACTGCCGTCCGCGAGTCATCCACTGCCGTCCGCGAGTCATCCACTGCCCTCCGCGGGTCATCCACTGCCGTCTGCGGATTATTTGTGCTGCCTGCTTATACAAACTTCGGGTGATATCTTACAGGATAACAGACAGTATAAAAGGCCGAGGCCAATGAAATAAAGTCGGAGCATTATCTGTTGTAAGGCCTTTAAGCCGCTTGCAGGTTATTGATACCAGCCGCCTTTTCAGAGCCATTGCTCGGCTAAAGCGGCGAAGTCGGCAAAATCTATGAAGTCATCATCATAAAAATCGGTCTGTAATTCAATGCCTTGAAGCCATTCATCTGTTAAAACAGCAAGCTCGCTATAATCGACAATTCCATCGTTGTTCAGGTCGATTGGGTTTGTAACAACCTCATCGGCGCCAATATCAACGATATCGTTGAATATTCGCTGTTCGCTATCAATGTCGGTAGTCGCAGTGACAGAGTTGTTATCACCGACATCGATACAGCTCGATGTTGGCAAAAGGTGATAGTTGCCGACAACAAAGAAATCATCGTTTGGCTCTGTTGGTGTGTTTGCATCATCCCAATAAGCCTGGAAGCACCTGTGAGGGTTATCCGGGCGAAGTATTTAACAATGGCAGTACCTTGTTGTCCGACTCTTCAGTTGGACTGCCAGAGCCAGTTTTCTGCGAATGTTTTTAGGTCTTCGATGTCAACCGTGCCGCTCTGGTCGTAATCGCATCCTTCGCACCAGTTGGGGTCTGTACATAAGGAATCAACCCAGTAATAAGCCAAGATGGCAAAGTCATTAAAATTGACAATCCCATCGCCGCTAAAGTCCGAAATCTCACCAAATGCATATTCATCTGCGCCAATGTCTATCCTGCC
>CAZUPG010000255.1:0-3079 GCA_964622085.1 uncultured Pirellulales bacterium
CTAAAGCGGCCGAACCCATTGCGATACGCAGGGTTGTTCCGGAATTGCCCACATCAATGATTTCTTGCGGGACGGTAATTTGTCCGGCTGTACCGTTTACCTTCCAGAGCTTAGGGTCGGATGTGTCAATTTGAGCGCCTAACGCCCTGTAACAAGCCACTGCTGCCTGCGTGTCCGCCGAGGACAGCGGGTTACGGATGCTGCTTTCGCCGGCGGCTAATGAGCCAATTGCAACGGCACGGATGGTATGCGATTTGGAAGCTGGAATTGCCACCGTACCTTTAAGCCAAGATTTTTTCACAATCAGCTTCATAATAATATCGTATATCGTATTGCATATGTCGTATTTCGTGAAATATTTTTAGCAGAAATGACAGGGAATTGAAAGAGGAATTTTAGCCGTTTTTATAGCACGATTATGCTGCTGAAACTGTGTAGGAGTAGGGGGGGTATTACTTGCAATAAGTCCTTATTAAGCACATTGGTGATTTTTACAGCCGCTGGATCCACCTCTTGCCGTTGGCTTCGAATTCAACTTTGTCTTTGTGGATTTTGACAACAGTAACGCCGTGATGAGTGTCCCCTTCATGCATTATCTTTCCACCGAGTATAGCAGATGGTTTGTCTTCGCTATAGATGATGCCCGTTACCGGTTCGCAGAGCGGTGCCGTCGTAGTGAGTTGAAAGCCCGAAAGGGTTCTGGTTAATCTTCCTATATCAGTAGTCCCGTTGCCTGATCCTATTGTCAAGATTGGCAGCGATACTGACAAGATTATGACGATAACAACACCTACATTTGCGGTCCTGGTGAGCTTGTTTTTCCAGTATAACCAGGTGGTGAGACTCAAGACACATCCGGCAAGTATCAACATAAATATGTAAAACAGGTTGCCATAAGCTTCTCCTACCACTTCCAAACCAAGAGGAAGCTGCAGCTTATTTCCTACCACTATCCAAACAATAAAGAACAGAAAAATCCATGCAACAACAACAAATATCTGGCTTTTATTTGCTGGAAGCTGTTTTTCTAAAGTTCTGTTTTCCTGCTGCTGCTGACTCGTTTGCGAGGTGGCTTGGCCAGCAGTTTTTGCGGAAGTATCGGCATCATTTGGGTGTTCTGATGGAGCGTGCTCGGGCAACTTTATAGGATTGCTGTCTTTGGCCCCCGGAATGCTTTCAAAATCAAGAAGCTTTGAGATTGTCTGGTTCACTAACGTCCTGCTTACTTTATGCTCCTCCATGGTTTATCTCCTCGGTACCATTTTTTGGCGATAAATTACGTTTTTTCGTCTAAAATCTGTCATACCGGCGCACAAAATAACCTTTCCCATCAGCGTTAGCATATAGGAGGATAACCTTCTTTAGAGGGGAAAGCTTATTTGGAGGCATAAAAACAAGCCTTTCCACCACTCCTCCATATATTCAGATTTTATGCATTTTACCCAATTGGAAGGAAAAAGTCAAGAAAAAAATAAAAAAAATTGGGATGGCCAAGGCTAAGAAGAACCGGATTTCTTATAATCGAGGTTCTCTGCTGTGCATACTACTGCTCCAGGCCGAAAAACCGCATCCACAGCCTGGTTTCGCTCTCACTTATCCCCTGCCGTTTTTCTTCCGGCTCTCTTGCTGGCCGTTTCCGGCTCAATTGCTTTTGTAAATCCATCCAGAAGACTTCGGATTTGAGATCTGTTGCTTTTCTTGCCTGGGCTGCCTTTCGCAATCTGCGGTCGCTGCTGACAATTGTCAATCTTTTTGGTGCTGTATTTGCCCTTATTTTATGCTCGATTACCGTATCAGCGTCAGTTGCCCGCCCGGAAAAAATGACCTCCAGATTACTTATATTGTCGAATCCGCTTTTGTCTGGCGGCCCTATACCGTCAAATATAATCTCGCCCTTTTGGCCAATAAGTTTAAGGTATCTGCTTATAACTCGGCACAGTTGTACATCGCTGATTGATTCGAAATCCTCACGGGTCTTTTGAATTGAATGCAGCAGATTATAACCGTCAATGATAATCGGCATTTGTCAACTACCACAAGAGTACCTTATTTCGCCGCCGACGATTGTCTTTTCGACCTTGCCTTTGACTTTCCAGCCGTGATAAGGACAGTTTCTGCTTTTTGAAAGGAATGTATTTACGTCGATTTCATACTCGGCATCAGGGTCTATAATAGTAACGTCGGCCTGCTTGCCTACACCGAGCGTGCCTTTATCAACACCGATTATCCTGGCAGGTCTTGCAGTCATCAGTTCAATAAGGCCGGGCCAGTCCAGAATACCCGGCCCAATCAGCGCTTTAACGAAAAGTGCCAGTGCACACTCCAGAGATGCTATACCAAAAGGAGCAGCCAAAAATTCCAGCTCCTTTTCACTTTGCAAATGTGGTGCGTGGTCTGTTACCAAAGCATCCACCAATCCTTCGGCAATAGCCTGCTTTAAGGCCTCAACATCTCTGACAGTCCTCAATGGCGGATTGACCTTGTAGTTAGTATCATATTCGGCACAGTATTGTTCGGTTAAAAGCAGATGATGCGGTGTTACCTCGCAGGTAATCGGCAGAGAATCTTTTTTAGCTGCCCTTATCAGCTCAATCGATTCTGCTGTCGATATATGCTGGGCGTGGTATCGAATCCGCTCAGCGGGTAGCTTCTTAATAAATTGAATATCACGCCAGAGCATCGCCTGCTCCGCAAGCGGGTCCAAGCCCGGCAGCCCAAGTATTGCCGAATAATAGCCGGCGTTCATCACGCCACTACCGGCGATTCTGTCATCCTGACAATGCTGGCTTATCACGACGTTGAACATCGAGGCGTATTTCAGTGCTCGAAGCATTACAGCAGGGTCCTGAACACCACTGCCGTCATCGGTAAAACCGACGGCACCGGCCTCAGCCATAAAGCCCATCTCCGCCAGCTCGACTCCCTCACGGCCTCTTGTGATGGCTCCCATTGTATAGACGTGGGTTTTTCTGGCCTTTCTGGCCTTTCGATGGATATATTCGACATCGGTTTCGTTTTCGATAGGGGGGTTGGTATTCGGCATGCAGACCACAGATGTAAAACCTGCTGCGACAGCGGC
>CAZUPG010000256.1:0-3072 GCA_964622085.1 uncultured Pirellulales bacterium
TCTTCCCGTTGGCGAGACAGCTTCAAAAAGCCATCGCGAACCTTCTGGTGATATTCGTGTGGCTTTGACTCCATTCTGTCGAGCTTGCCCGGCAGCCGTTTAAAGCCGGTCTTCACATCGACGTCGAGTATGATAGTCAAATCTGGCCAGGGCCTTGCCAGAGAATCCGTTGCCAGTTTTATCACCTTTCGCATCCCAAAGCCGCCGGCATTTCCCTGATAAGCGCAGGTGCTTGAAACCCATCTATCAAGAATAACGCATTGCTTGTCTCGAAATGCCGGCACCATTTTTTCCTGCCAGAGCTGTGCCCTTGCCGCCATATACAGAAGCATCTCTGTTCGTGTGCTCATTGCGATATGTTCAGGGCCCAGTAGGATTTGTCTGATTTTCTCACCGATAGCAGTATCGCCTGGGTCGCGAAAGCTGCTGGTAGGAACGCCCTGACTCTGAAGCCACTCGGTTAAAAGTCTCGCCTGTGTGCTTTTGCCACCGCCGTCCGGCCCATCAAGGACTATAAATCTGCCTCGTAATTTATTTTTCAAATCCTCGTTTTTCAATTTTTAAATATCCTATTTTGATTTTAACAATTTTTCGGCCTGTTGTAAGTTTTCGACAACACTTTTTAGAAACTCTTTCTGCGAGGTCATCTATTTAAGCCCCTTTGCTGCGATTATTTTGTGGTAAAGCTTATCACCCACCATTCTTCGCAGCACCTCCATTTTTATCCGGGTGTCTGTAAAATCAGGATGCAGTTTTTTTATCCCGGCTATTGCGATTTCTCTGATGTTATCGCTAAGCTCGAAGGATATAAGTGCCCGCTTCTCTGGAGACATTCTCCTCAGGATTTCAAACTGCACCCTCGCTGCCTCAATAGTTGTATCCGCTGGTATTAAATTCATTTAGCACCCAGGGCTTTTGGTAAATAAAGACGACAGCCAGTTTACTATTAAGGCTCCAATAATGCCACCGAGAAAGCCGAGGATTAGCCAAAACCAGTGGTCTTTGTATTCTGCGAACCAAAGTCCGCTGCGTTTCAACCGCGACCTATATTTCCGCCCTAAATCATATCCTTCTATAGTCAAACTAATCCCCTTTACTGGCGGTTCATTGTGATCTTTGACCTTTATAAGGTTTCGCAATTCCAGTTTTCTGTTGACAGTATTAATCCGTGTCATATCTGTGTTGAACTGATTCTCGTACGGTGTTTTGGATCTCGCATCATAGTCTTTCACTTTGCGCGCGGCACGTTTGACCCGCCGCCAGCCCCACGAGGTCATGACCGGATACCAGTCTGTCGTAACAAACCATTTCCACTCGTTAGGGTTGCCTATGTTTATATAATAGCCCAGCAGTAATTTTCTTTCATCTTTTGGCAGCCACATAATTTTATTTCCTAAAGCCAGATCCTTCGACTCGGCCTGTCGGCCTCGCTCAGGATGACCTTCGGTCATCTTACCAACTGGAAATTTTCTTCGCCGACAAGCTGCTTTATCTTTTTGCAGAAGTCGAGGTCAGGATTGACTGAAAGCCCCTTATCGGCTGCTGCATAGACCCTGCCTTTGTTGGTTCTTACCGCAACATAAACAGGGCTTTTACCTCTGTGATGTTGACAGATGCTCTTAATCATAGCTACTTTTTCTTTTGTAACGTCTTTAGCATCCAGGCGAATCCTGATTTTTGCAGCTAATTTTTCCCTGACGTCGTCTAATTTGATTAGCTCCACAGCTAAGATATTAGGTCTTTCCCTTCTGAAATCGAGTTTTCCCTTTACAAAAACAACCGTATCCTGGACCAATGATTGGCTGTATCTATTAAGGACATCCGGGAACATCACGACTTCGACCTGGCCTTGCAGGTCTTCGAGTGTAAAAACAGCCATTTTCGAGCCGGCGTTTCGGCCTGTCTTTGTAAGGTTATATCTTATCTTTGCTATCATTCCACCTATAACAATTTGCCTATTTTGGCCGGCCTGGTCCAATTGAGAACTATTGTGCGTGGAATAAAGGTTTATTGTTTCAGCGTGATGACTCAACGGATTACTTGTAACGTAAAAGCCGAGAACCTGTTTCTCATAAGCTAACATCTGCGGCTCAGGCCAGGGAGCGACATTGGGCAGGCTATGATGGTCCTGTGCATAATCGGTCTCACCTGCCATCTGACTAAAGAAGCTCATCTGGCCATTCTGTTTGTCAGTCTGCAGGCTTGTACCGTATCCCATTGCTTTTTCAAGACCTGCCATCATTTGCGCACGGTTGCCGCCAAGCTTATCGAAGGCGCCTGCCTTTATAAGTGCCTCGAGCACTTGTTTGTTGGCGGCTCGCAAATCCGCGTTTTCGCAGAAGTGAAAAAGACTCTGGAATCTGCCGACCTTTTCGCGAGCAGCGATAATTTGCTCGACCGCCTTTCCTCCAACACCTTTAACCGCAGCCAGCCCGAAACGAATCACTCCTTTTCTCTTTCGGGCTTCGGCGGGCTCCGCCCCGACGAGTTGGCTGCTATCTGTCTCGTCATAGAGCGGCGTAAAATCGACACCACTTTCATTGATATCTGGTGCCCGCACCTCTATACCCATTTCAGCACATTCGGCGATATATTCGACGACTTTGTCGGTATTACCCATTTCATAGGTTAAAAGAGCCGCCATAAATTCGATAGGCCAGTGAGCTTTCATATAAGCAGTTTGATATGCGATGAAGGCGTAGCGGGTTGAATGGCTCTTGTTGAAACCATAGCCGGCGAATCGTTCGATAAGTTCGAAAATCTGCTTGGCCTGCTGACTGGACAGACCTTTATCGACACAGCCGGCTATAAATCTCTCCTTTTCCTTGGCAATAGTTCTGGCTTTCTTTTTACTTATTGCCTTAATCAGGGTGTATGCCTCTCGCAGCGGTATATCGCCGAGTCGATTGCAAATCCGCATCACCTGCTCCTGATAGACCATGATGCCATATGTTTCGTTTAGGGTCTCAGCCATAATCGGGTGCGGCAGCTTCCACTTTGCGCCGTGCTTTCGGTCGATATAATCCTGGATGAGTATCATAGGACCCGGCCGATATAAGGCATTTGCCGCTA
>CAZUPG010000257.1:0-1494 GCA_964622085.1 uncultured Pirellulales bacterium
TCGCCGATTATTTCCAGGCCCAGCTCATCGCCTTCGGAAATCAAGGAATAGTAAGTTTCCAGGCCCTCCCAGAGATACTTTTCGAAAAATGCGATATTTATCTTTATCGCCGGTACCATCGGTGAAATAATGCGCATTGTCTGGATACAAAAATCGAAGATAGCATCAACCGCCGCGCCGGCATCAAACTCGTCATCCATATCATGATGGCTTATTATAGACGGGGGCAGTCGGCTGTAAACAGGGTCTAAGCCGACAATCAGTGGAGTTTTCTTGGTCTTTACGGCGTTACAAAGACGGTCGGCAAAATGACTTGCCATTTTAGGTATTCCTTTCCTTTATTACCGCAAGGAAAATTAACACAGATTCAGTATTAGTCCGTGTCCCAAAGTCCGTGCTTATCCGCCGCTCTGTATGGCGGATTAGTCCGTGTCTAAAAAAATCAGTGAAATCTGTGTAATCCGTGGTTTCTTTGCCTTCTTCAAATCACTATAATCACAAAAACGCTTTTGAGCAAGTATTTATACTGAGCGGAGCCTGCGGTGAGCACGGTCGAACCGTCGAAGTAACGCAAATATGAGTACTGAAAGACACAAGACGATGGACGAGACCCAAGACCCAAGACACAAAACCCGAGACACAAAACCCAAGAAGAAAAGATTCAAAAAACGCTACTGGCTTCTGATTGATTTGGTGGTAGTGCTCGTTGTCCTTTTTTTGTTGTTATACACGCCAGCCGGTTATAAACCGGCAGTCGGTTATAAGCGGGGGCACATTTCTCCATATTTGACTAATCTATCATCTGAAATTTATAACGGTGCCCAGCTCCAGGAGCCGTTCGAGGTAGTCGTTATTGATGAGAAACTAAACGAAGCAGTTGCCGGCTGGTCGCAGGCGTCTGAGGACGTAGTGATTTCGGCACCCGCGGTGCTTTTTGTGCCTGATTATATTGCATTAATGGCAACAGCAGTCATAAAGGGTGTTGAACTTGTAGCTACTGTTGGTCTGGAACCTGAAATTGACGAAAATGGTCTTTTGGATTTGCGGCTGTCGAAAGTAAAGATTGGGGCTGTCAATATTACACCTCTTGCCAGGATAATAGCCAGAAGGATGTACGAGCAGCAGCTTGCCGTAATGCCGGCGGATACGGAGGATTGGCGGACAAAGCTCGTAGGGTCATTATTGAATGCTGAGCCGTTCGAACCCGTCTTTCGTGTCGAGGACAAAAAAGTCCGATTAAAAAAGGTAAATGTTACGGATGGCAAGTTAGAGTTGCATTTAGTCCCCGAATCATAATCCACGATTAGCCCCGTTGCTTGCGACGGGGGTATTTTTATCGTTGCTTGCAACGGGGGGTATTCTTATCGTTGCTCGCGACGGGGGTATTTTTATCGTTGCTCGCGACGGGGGATTTATCTCGCCGTAGCCTTGGCGAAGGCGGATTTATCTCGCCGTAGCCTTGGCGAAGGCGGATTTATCTCGCCGTAGCCTTGG
>CAZUPG010000257.1:1594-3052 GCA_964622085.1 uncultured Pirellulales bacterium
CGAAGGCGGAAACGACGAATTTGGCTTGTGTTTGGTGAGAATTGGGGGTAAAATTAGGTGAACAACAGCGGTAGTTTTTAACTGATTTTGGGTCCCCGACAGAAAAGCAAGTGAGCAACCATCGAGGATCTTTGCTACGCTACGAGAAACATCGCGGGGTTGGAAGTTAACAAAAAGTGTTGTATATGATTATGTTGGCATCAAAGTACTATGTCTCGTTATGAATTATTACATGAAGAACTAAAGAAAATTCGGGCGAAACAATTTATTTCATCTCTTACGCCAGCTCTCATTGTTGGCATTCTTGTTGGTAATGCTGTAAGAAACACGTACCCAGTTGGTATCTCGATAGCGATTAGCGTGATAACAATCCTTGGAACTGCAATTTTATCTCATCGGCTTTGGCGTGCTCTATCCATAGGGTATGCCAGCCTATGCGACAGAGCTAACATGATCACTAGTGAAATTCATGATATTCGAAGGCAGGTGAACAGCGTATTTTCGAAATACAGAGAACGAATAAAAGGAGAACAATTTAAAAAGGCGTACTGTCTATCGGGAAAAACTTTACATGATCTAGAAGAAGCTTTATCTGTTGGGATGTATCGTGAGGAGCGGGAAATTTTTGTTACTGCTTTCATGCGAAAAGGTATAACAGTTCGAGTCACTGCCTCCATTGGTTCAAAGTACCGCTGTTCCCCAGCGGATAAACTAGGAAAGTGGAAATATCACTATAAGCGATTAGGATGTGATCAGATTAGACAATACCATAATCATTCTGTACATAACGGTAAAACTCGACCTTCGTACGAAGACTATAAAACGAGTAAGCTTATTGAATCTCATTTAAGTGGTATTGAATTCCGATCATTTATTATCTGTTGGAATGCTATACGTGAATGGAAAATCATTGAATACAGTGGCAACGGTAAATCGTGGCTACATTTCGAGTATGATGCAGCCGCCTCAAGTTAATGCGGTTTTTTTAGACATGTATTGCGTAGTGCTGCCGGAGGCCGCCCCACTTAGATAGCAGACGGCGCCCCGAAGAGATAACTTCGTATCTCATCCCGGTGAGACTGTACACAGCACGTCTCACAGGACAAGTGGGGTAAACATCTCACGGGGCGAGTATTCGGGGACAAGCTACGACCCCTACCTAATACATGCAGGGGGCAGGCAAGGTAAAGCATTTCTCAGGTGTTTCCTACCAGAGTCCTGCCGCTGCAGGTACGGTGCGGCGTTCCTCAAGACGGATAGCGTCCTTTTGGCAGACAGAGCGGCAGATGCCGCAGCCATAGCATCGGGCCTGGTCGATGACAACTTTATTGTTTGCCGCGCTGTAGGATATGGCACCGAACTGGCAGAGACGCATGCATTGCCGGCAACCGTTGCAGAGGTCGGGGTCAACGGCAGCAATATACTCGGCCCGGAACATAATGGGGATTTGGTGTTTTA
>CAZUPG010000258.1:0-3031 GCA_964622085.1 uncultured Pirellulales bacterium
GCAAGAGATAGATGGGCTGAGCTGACAGAGCAGTTAAAGACCGTTGAAAAACACCTTGCGGAACTCGTGAAGCGTGAAGCGTGAAGCGAAATACAAGATACGCTTCACGAGATACGAAATAAGGGCGGTGCTAAAATGGAAAAAGAAGCCGAATTATCACGTATAATCATAAACGAGACGTCCGACCAGCAGATAATTGTCATAAAGGAGCGTCACGGTGAGCGCAGCTTTCCGATTGTTATAGGTATAGTTGAAATTTTTGCAATCGACCGCCGATTAAAAGGCATCGAGCCGCCGCGTCCAATGACGCACGATTTGTTGGACGATGTAATTAAAGGCCTTGGTGCAAGGATAGAAAAGATAGTCATAAATGACTTACGCAAACATACCTTTTATGCAAAGATACACCTGAGCTTGGACGGCAGAACTGTCGAAATTGACTCCCGCCCCTCCGATGCGATTGCTTTGGGGGTAGCGTCAAACGCTCCTATTTATGTTGCCGAGCATGTATTCGATATGGCTTCGCAGTAAAAAAGGTTGATAAAATCAGCAGCCCAACACCAATACAAAGCATAGTATCTGCTATGTTAAAGGCCGGCCAGTGATATTGGCGGTAATAGACGTCAATAAAGTCCCGCACAAAACCTTCATTAAAAATTCTGTCGTAAAGATTTCCACAAACACCAGCAGCAAAAAGTGCCAGTGCGATGTGAATCAATGTATGCCGGGTTCTGCTAAAAAGGAAAACGACGAAAATCACTATCAATGCGACAACGGAAACTGCTGCTAATAAATAGGGCTTGCCGGAGAATAATCCAAAAGCAGCGCCATCGTTTTGCGCTAGTACTAATTGCAAAAAGCCGTCTATAATTGAGACGCTGCCGTGTTGCTCAAGCCAATCAAATACTGCTTTTTTACTCCACAAATCCAGTGCAAAACCAGCTACCATTAAAGGCCAGAAAATCAAATGCGTTTTTAAGGACGGAAGTGTGAGTGCCTTGTGCTTAGACAAAGAGGTTCGGGTTGAGTTTGGTCTGCTGTTATTCTGGTCTGTTTTAGCTTCGTTCATAATTATCTTTACTTTGAATGCTTTTATTGGCAGGCAATTATATCACAGTAAGTATTGCTGTCAAAAACTTCAGCGGCACAGAGAATTTCCCTGGGAACAGACTGTGGGCTGTTCGAGATTTTGACGTTGTTTATGGAGCTTTCAGAGATAAGCTGAAGTCATAACCAGCGGAAATATCGTCGGTAAAGATAATGCCCTCCGGAACGTCTCTTAAAAAATCATCGAAAGGATAATCCCCGAACGGCCAATACCAGGAAAGTATCTCGCCGTCAGACGTCAGTGCCAGAATGTGATCCGTGCCGGCAGCTATAGCTACAAAATCGGTGCCATCCGGATAACGGTAGTGATAGCGGGGCATATCAGGATCGAGCCAGTCGCCTCCACCCCAGGCAATAAGCATCTTGTCATCTCTCAGAAGAAAACTGTAATAATCGCACGCAGCTATTGCAATATGTACTTTTCCGGCGGCGCCATCATAGATCCTGGTCTGGCCCTGGTAGTTACTTCCCCAGGCCTTGACTATGCCGTCAGACTGCAAAGCCAAGCTGTGATATTTGCCGGCGGCAATAGCGGTGAAAACGGTATCCGGATCCGGAGCCGGGGCATCGCACTCACCGTAATCGTTCCAGCCACCCCAGCCGACGATAGTACTGTCAGATTTCAGGGCCAAGCTATGGTAATCACCAGCAGCTATAGCTATAAAGTCATTGCCCGATGGCTTATCGGTGATTTGCCATAAATTGTCACGCCCCCAGACTACGATTGAGCCATCGGACTTCAGGGCCAAACTGTGATTTGTACCAGCAGCTATGGCGGTGTAGTCAATGCCATCCGGAACATTACATTCACCATACTTATTATATCCCCAGCCAACAAGTGAGCCGTCGGACTTCAAAGCTAAACAATGCCGTTTCCCCGCAGCAACATCGACAAAGTCGCTACCCTCAGGGACATTGCTTACCTGGCCATACTTGTCACCCTTTGTGGGTTCTATTGCCCAGACGGCGATTTCATACCCGCAGGGGATAATACTTACAGCTATGGCATTCGGGTCATCAAGGTCGGGGTCGGCAGGATTTTCACAAATATTACCTTTGTAAACTACAATGTATTTTTTTACTTTTTCTGCTGGTGGGGCAAACTGCGCGTTCAGTTCTGTCAGGCCGCCATCGTTTGGCAAGGTGCTGGCCGGTGTCCATTCCGGCGTGAATGTAATATAGTTAGGGTCGAGCTTGATTCTGGTGTCGTTTATATCATCCCAGTAAAGCTCAAACGAGCCGCCTTTTAAGGTTTGCAGTATTCCTGAATTATTTGAGTCGTTGGTAATGATTAGCTCTACAATGTTTGGGTCCGTCCAGTTCGGCTCGACATTTAGTCTGCCGCGGAAAAAATAATTAGCCAGACCGGTAGCGTAATCGATAGTTCGAGGAATTGTTACTTTAGCGTAATCTTCATAAACAGCTTCATCAAAAGTGGTATGATATGCTACCGTCTCTATGGGATATGGCATTCCGGCCATATATGCATATTTTTGAATGAACTTTGTTCGAGCTAAATGAGTTATATCATAGCCGCTGATATATCTGTAATCTACAGGTATAAGTCCCCAAAAATATACATCCGTATCAACGTGCTCGCTTGTATGGTTGACATCTGGATGAGGAAAATAATATCTGGTTCTTTCACCTGTTTCTTCGTCGATGATTATGTTTTTTCTAAAGATTGTACTTTTAGAAAGAAACTGATAATCAGTTTGCTCAGACAGGCCCCAATTAGAA
The DNA here is from genome assembly GCA_964622085.1 of uncultured Pirellulales bacterium. Classification (GTDB taxonomy): domain Bacteria; phylum Planctomycetota; class Phycisphaerae; order Sedimentisphaerales; family Anaerobacaceae; genus CAZBWE01. Next base: position 2,848 of record CAZUPG010000258.1, read on the forward strand.
AACGGGGTATCTCCCACATACACGCCATTATAATCGTTTATATCCCAGTAGTGAGCAAGTTTCGAGAAGACTTTGGCCTGCGGCGTCCAGCCGTTCAGCCAATCAGATGGTATGTTACCTCCATTATCTTCAATCTGTTCCTCAGCCCACGATTCTAACGGATTACCTATGCCACCGGGATAGA
>CAZUPG010000259.1:0-3015 GCA_964622085.1 uncultured Pirellulales bacterium
TTCTCCATATCGGCCAGAAGTAATCGAAGTAATCTATATGTCCTGCCCGTTGTTCGCTGACTCGCTCGACCACCTGGCCATCAAATCCAAAACCGGCTATGGAGGTGAAACATTTGCCGTTTGCACTTCCCAGGTCCAAAGGCCGGGTGTACTGGGCTTCAAACGTCCTTATTATTGTTTTTAATTTTTCATCAAAACCTAATTCATTTGCCAGTAAATTTTCCGTGCCGCAGGGCACTATCAGTAATGGCTTGTCGCTGCCTTCCAGGCCATGGGCAACCTCTCTAACGGTACCGTCGCCACCAACAACGACAACCATAGCGCAGTTATAATCAACCGCTGCGTCCGTAGCCAGTTCGCAGGCATTGTCCAGTGAAGTAGTCAGACTAACTTTGACCTCAAATCCTCTTTTCACGAGGTATTGCTCAAACTGCCGCCCGATTGGCTTACTGCTACTGGCGCCGGACTTGGGATTTACAATATAGGTAATATAACCATCTTCTGGTTTCATAGTTATGAATTTAAGTTTGTAAAAAGACTTCCCTTTGCTCTTTGCCAAGCTCACGTAGCCGGGCTGTTATCAAATCAGCATAACTTTTTTTTATGTGTGGCAGGCCGGATAATCCCAGACTCCTCTGTACATCTTCGATTTTCTTTTCATCAGGCCCTTCTATTTCCACAAATTTACCAATCAAAGGCAGCTCATCAAGCGCAACAACACAATCGCCTAATTGCCAGGTAATACGTTTTTTTTCAATTGTCAGCACGTTTTCATAACCCAGAGCCGAAAATAATTTCCGGACTGATTCACTGTCTGCGATTTCAATTTCTATTTCCTGTCTTTTTTTGAATGAGCTTTTTTCTTTAGCGCCTTTATAGGTCAAAAAAAATCTTTCGTTCTTATCTACCAGTTGCCGTCGCAGTCGAAGACACCTGTCGGTTTCTTTCAGGGTCATATTTGCATCATCGAAGTGGTAATCTGCTTGCATCTGCTCTTGTAGAAATTCAGCGCCAAGCTCGGTTAGCTTGTGCCTTATTTCTTCTAACGATTCAACCTTCAACTTTGCTTCAATTTCGACCATCTCATTGTTTCCTCCCGTCATTCCCGCGAAAGCGGGAATCCAGAATTGCCGAAAGTTCTGGATTCCGCATCAAGTGCGGAATGACAATCCAGCAAATCAAAGATGACGCAACATTATGTGATTATGCTTACTATTCTGGGTTTAGCGACGATAACTTTCCTGGCTGGCTTGCCGGCCATAGCAGTTCTTACTTTATCTCTGGCAAGCGCTTCAGCTTCTATCCGATTTTCATCTGCATCAGCGGCAACAACTATTCTGTCTTTTATTTTGCCGTTTACCTGCACCGCTAATTCAATTTCTTTCTCTTTGATAAGTTCCTTATCATATTGCGGCCAGGTTTCGTAAGCCAGACTGTCGTTATGGCCTAACCTCTGCCAGAGCTCTTCAGCAATATGTGGTGCGAGCGGAGCAAGAATTAAAACAAACCTCTCGATGACCGATTTCATTGATAATTGATAATTGATTATTGATTTCTCTGTGTTCTCTGTGGCTAATTTTTTATTAAGGTGATTCACAAAAATCATCATCTGGCTGATTGCGGTATTGAAACCGAAGCTTTCGATGTCATCGCCCACCTTCTTGATGGTCTGATGCAACAGCCGAAGTGCTTGTTCATCTGCCTGGGTATCTTTCACCGCCTCAGCGAGCTCGCCTGTATTCTCGTCTATAACGATTCGCCAGACCTTTTGCAGAAATCGATGCACACCTTCTACTCCCTGCGTATTCCACGGCTTGATTGCTTCCAAAGGCCCCATAAACATTTCATAAAGCCGCATCGAATCAGTACCGTAGTCAGCAATGACCTTGTCGGGATTGATTACGTTACCGCGGGACTTGCTCATCTTCTGGCCGTCTTCGCCTAAAATCATTCCCTGATTGACGAGCTTCCTGAACGGCTCTTTTGTGCTGACATAGCCCATGTCGTAAAGTAACTTATGCCAGAATCTCGCATACAGAAGGTGTAGTACCGCATGTTCGGCGCCGCCGATGTATAAATCAACCGGCATCCAGTATTTTTCCTTCTCCGCGTCCCAGCCCTGCTGGTTATTATTCGGGTCAAGATACCGTAGATAATACCAGCAGCTGCCGGCCCATTGAGGCATTGTATTTGTTTCACGTTTTGCTTTTGAGCCGTCAGGCAAGGTGACACTGACCCAATCACCGATATTGGCTAATGGTGGTTCCCCTGTCCCGGAGGGTTTGTAATTTTTAACCTCCGGCAATGTTAAAGGAAGTTCATTTTCTGACAGCCCGACAACCCGGTCACCATCAGTGTGCAAAATTGGGAACGGCTCACCCCAATAACGCTGCCTGCTGAAAAGCCAGTCGCGCAGCTTATAGTTTACTGCTTTTTTGCCAAGTTTCCTATCACTAAGCCACTTTGTAATCTCTTCTTTGAATTTGTCAGTTGGCAGGCCATTAAATTGGCCGCTGTTAATTGCCCTGCCATCTCCTACGAAGCACAACTTGCCCTGCTTGACCAATTCAGCTTGCTCCTTATCCTCCGGCTCAACAACAGGGATAATCGGCAGTGAGAATTTAGTTGCAAACTCAAAGTCGCGCTCATCGTGGGCTGGGACAGCCATAATGGCACCTGTGCCGTAACTAATCAGGACGTAATCGCTAATCCAGATAGGAATCTTTTCACCATTGACAGGATTTATTGCATAAGCGCCGGTAAAGACACCGGTTTTCTCTTTTGCCAGGTCAGTCCTATCTAAATCGCTTTTGCGAGCGGCCTGCTCACGATATTTTCCTACTTCTGCTTTTTTAGCGTTACTTGTAATCTTATCAACGAGCGGATGTTCGGGAGCCATTACCATATAGGTTGCCCCGAACAAAGTATCCGGCCGAGTAGTAAAAACTCGGATTGTTTCATCAAAACCATCGACCTTAAAATCAACATCAGCTCCGATGCTTTTGCCAATCCAGT
>CAZUPG010000260.1:0-2996 GCA_964622085.1 uncultured Pirellulales bacterium
AGCACCTCGACGTAATCGTTGGCCTTTTTGGCCAAAGAGCGCATCAATATCACAACGTCACGATATTGGATGTCTCGAAAGCACTCGTTTTGTTTATCATATATCTGAAACTCTGCTTTACCTGTATCCGCTCCGACCATTTCCCTGATGCGCCGGGCAATCATCACCGCCTGACGCTGGCGGGAGCTGATGACATTTACCCCGTTAGAAATAGTTGTGGAATTTCTAACGGGGTTTGGGTTTTCATCTCTTAATTCACCGCCCTGCTGCTTTTCGATATCGCTGTCTATGCTCTTTTCATCGAGTATGTGGAGCTCCACTACGTTTTCACTATCTGGTGAATCGCGGCTCGCAACCGGAGCTGGCTTGAGCTGCGCCGACTCATCGTAATCTATATCTCCAAAAGAAGCTGTCATTATATGGCTGAATATCTTATTAACAAAATTAAGGATGCCTTTGGCTGAGCGGAAATTGGCGTTGAGGTCGACTCGCAAAGCCTCAAGTGCATTTTTAGGGTCAACAGAGGCCAATTTGAGGTCTTTTATAAAAATTCTCGGTTCAGCTCCGCGCCAGGCGTAGATACTTTGTTTGACATCGCCGACAACAAAGACGTTTCTTTTGGAGCTTAGCATTTCAAGTATTGCTTTTTGGACGGAATTGATATCCTGATATTCATCGACAAATATGTATTTGTATTTGCTGCGAAGTGCCAGGGCCGTTTCCGAAGGTAGTAGTTTCTCGGCATCAACATCTTCGGTTAAAAGTTTCAGAGCGTAATGTTCGAGGTCGGCAAAGTCCATACAGTTGACCGCGCGTTTGGCCTGGCTGTAGAGCTGGTCAAATTTCTTAATAAGCTCGACAAGCACCTTTGTCTGCAAGCTGGAAGAGCCGCCGAGTTTGTCGAGATAGTCGGGATTGACTGTTGCAAGCTGCGAAAGGTTTTTGAAAGCATCTATGGCATCTTTGGCGGTATCATGGAGAAGTTTGGCGATAGGTTTGGGCAGCTCCCTGGGAGTGCTCGTTTTGGATTTGGCGAAATTTCTAATCGCATCGGAGAATTTGTCCCAGTTACCGGCTTTCAAAAGTTCGAGGCAATTTGCAACCGGACTGATATGAGTATCTTCTAATTTTTCGGACCAGTTGCCTTTATCCGCCGTGTGTGTGGCGGAGTCACCACCTTCACTTTTATTGAGCTTCTGTGCATGGCGGAGCCGGCTGAGAATTTGCTGTAATTTTTCAGAGATAATTTGCTTTTGTTTTTCGCCTAAGTCTGTAATAAGAGGATTGGTTGCTTCGGCAAGCACAACCGCTCGCTCGTACCAGTTTTGACGTGAAACTACACCGTCCAGAAAATCGCCAAGCTCTATTATCCTTGAGAGAAAACCGTCGTTTGTGCGAAGGTCTCTGCGGTAAAAGAGCTTCTCGAGGGCCACTTTTAGATTATTCTGCCGCCAGGCCCAATCGATAGTTTTTTCAAGGACTTCGGCTTTGAGCAGCTTTTGTTCGTCGCCGTCGATGACGCGGAAAGTCGGGTCAAGGCCAAGCTGGTAGAAATACTCGGTGATGAGCCGCTTGCAGAACGAATGTATCGTACGGATATCGGCACCCTGCAGCAGCATAAGCTGATAGCGAATATGCGGGTCGCCGCTTTTTTCAAATGCGGCTTGTAATTGTTCGGCGATTCGGCTGCGCATCTGCTCGGCAGCCATATCGGTAAATGTTACTACGAGTATGCTCCAGACATCGGGACATACAGATTTGTCGCATACGATATCAACGCATCTGCCCGACAGCACCGCCGTTTTACCTGTACCTGCCGAGGCCGTCACCAAAACATCGCTTCCACGTGTAACAATCGCCCGCTTCTGCTGCTCAGTCCATTTTATCTTCTTCTCAGCCATTTACTGTCTCTTCACCGCTTGTCATTCCTGCGAAAGCAGGAATCCATATTTAGCCCCCAGGCCTGCCCTGAGCTTGTCGAAGGGTCACTGGGGGTTTGTTTCTATTTTTTTAAGAACACTGGTTTTGTCGAGCGACTCCAAAAAGTTGTAATCATTTATCTGCCAGTCGAATCTACAAACAGGTTTATATTTGCAATATTTGCAGGCAGATTTGTCACTGAGTCGATATGGGTGAACATCAATTTTGCCGGAGATGATTTCTTTAGCTAACCGGATTATTTTTTTCTCGGTAAATTTGAGAATCTTTTCAAAATCATTCGGTTTTAATGCTGCACTTTTGCCATAATCACCGTATTGTTTGTTTTTGGAAGTAATGCGGAAACTGTAATATTTGCTCCAGCCGGAATTTGCAGCATTATCCAGCTGCTGGAAAAATTCACCGTTAAATATTCCTTTTGCCTTGTAATTAAAGCTGTCCGTTTTGTTTGACAACACATCGAGCGTTGATTTTGCAGTCGGCACTTCGACCGGAATGTAAAATGCTCCCGCCGCATCTTTTGCCTTTGAGTCCTTTGTGTTCACAACCGCCAGAAGATATATTGGCAGTTGCATATCCAGGCCATAGTAAAGTTTCGACCAGCTAAATAATGTTTCCCTGCGCTTATAATCGAAAACAATCGTAACCTTCTTGTCGTCTATATCGGCGATATCCAGCCGGTCAATTTTGCCATCCAAAAATAGTAGCTGACCATCTGGAAGGATAATCTGATATTCACCGAGTATCGTTGATGTATCTTTAACTTGGCCGAAGCAGACCTCTGATAGTGTCGGCCTGAAGCTTCCCGCTCGTACCATTTGTGCGATAGCCAGGATGCAGTCCTCAAGCGTTTCGCTTACAGAGATGATTATAAATGCGTTGTGAGGACTTCGATGAGAAAAGTTTGATATAAATGAATCCGTCTGGACAATCCTTGAAATTTCATCTCTCAGAAATCTTAAAAGATCCTCATCCTGGATTGTTTGGAAGTTTTTTTTCTCTGCATTGAGTTGCTTCAGCAGGGCATCTAATACATGATGGTAAAAATTGCCGAGGTC
>CAZUPG010000261.1:0-2946 GCA_964622085.1 uncultured Pirellulales bacterium
CCGTCTTAGTAGTAAAAAACGACTCGAAGATATTTTTCAAATGAGCCGGTTCAATACCACAGCCGGTGTCGGCTACCTCTATCTGGGCTGCATCGATTTTCTCAATAGCCCTGATGGTCAAGATTCCACCTCGTGGTAGCATCGCTTCACGGGCATTAAGAATCAAATTCATTAAGACCTGCTGAATCTGGACCGGAACCGCCCAGACAGACATACCTTCTGGAATCTCAATACTAACCGTTATCCCGTCCTTTTTGAAATCCCGACACAAACAGCTAAAGATTTCCTCAACTAAAGTAATCAAACGAACATCTTTCTTTTCTTGCGTCTCACCATTAGCAAGGGCCAGCATACTTTCCATAATCTTCGAGGCACGCTCACAATTCTGGACCGTTTTTTCAAGCACCTTCTCAGCCAGCGCCTTGTCATCGGGATTTTTCAGGGCAAGGCCTGCATAACTCTTTAGCGGCGTGAGCAGGTTATTGATTTCGTGAGCTATCATATAGCTGATACTGCCGATGTTGGCACGGGCCTGAAGTTGAGCTATCTGCGATTGTAAGGCATCTTTTTCCTGTTGCTGCTCAGTTAGACGTTGGTGTAGAGAAAGGCGTTTTTCTATAATACTTGCCAATTATCTGCTCCTATTATAAAATTAGCTCTTGATATACAGTCTTTTTATCTTGCGCCTTGGGTCTTATGTCTTTTTATATCGACTTCTAACGCAGTTTTTCTTGAACAATGAACCCCGTTAGAAACTTAATGAAAAACGGGGTAATACAAATAGGGCAAAACAATACAAAAAAGAAAGGTTTCTAACGGGGTGAACGAGCAGGCAATATTAGACGAGCTTTTAGCTCTGCTTGAAGCAAACAATGTTGCTATCCGCAACGAGCCGCTCGGCGGTAGCGGCGGGGGGCTTTGCTCTATGAAGGGTGAGCAAATATTTTTCGTCGATACGCAGGCCACATCTGCCGATTCCGCTGCGCTCTGCGCTGAAGCCGTCATAAAAGTCGTCGATATTGAGAAAATCTTTATCAAACCACAAGTCCGCCAGTTTATCCAAAGTCAGAGCCGACAAGAAAATGAGCAAGGCCCATCAAGAAATAATTAGCCTACATAGCTAAAATAGATAATAACTACTTTATTAAGGAAAGAAATAAATGTCATTGAGCAAAATTGTCAGAAAATTACTCTTCAAAATTACTAGCAACAAATTCTCGCAGGATTTTTTGGATAAGAGAATCAAGGTTTTACTAAGATATACCGGTGTTGGTACGGGTGGTTCCGTCAAAAGTAGCGGAGAGTTTGCCATCTTAAAAAAACTCAAGACCGTCAAGAGTCCAGCTTATTGTATTTTTGATGTCGGTGCCAATAAAGGAGACTTTACAAGTTTGGCACTATCTTATGTCAGCAACAAAGACTCTTTTTCCATTCATTGTTTTGAGCCGTCAAAAGTTGCATTTGAAGCACTATCTGCTAACTTGAAAGGAAACCCTTACGTGATATTAAACAACATTGGATTCGGTAAAGAGAAGGGACAATTTGATTTATTTACCGATTCACCTGGTTCTGGAACAGCTTCTTTAACAAAAAGAAATTTACAGCACTTTGGCGTAGACTTTTCTCAATCGGAAAAAGTCCAAATTGATAAACTTGACAACTACTGTTCTGCCAGCAATATTGACCGCATAGACCTTCTCAAAATCGATGCAGAAGGACACGAACTTGATGTTTTATATGGCGCTGAAAATATGCTTGCTAGTAACAGAATAGAGATAGTCAGTTTTGAATTCGGTGGATGCAATATTGATACTAGAACCTTTTTTCAGGATTTTTACTATTTTTTCAAAAAATACAATTTTCAATTATATCGAATAACTCCTTCGGGCTATCTCTATCCGGTATCTTTCTATAAGGAATCCTACGAACAATTTAGGACTACAAATTTCCTTGCTATAAGTAAAGAGCATGCTACGACAATGTCAAAAAGGAGCAGAAAATGGCTTCGAAAAAAGTAGCTATTATGCTTGACCAAATGTATCAGACTCTCGAAGTCTGGTATCCTTACTATCGGCTCAAAGAAGCTAACTTAGTGGTCGATTTTGTTGCAGCCGAGGCGAAAAAACAGTATCATTCGAAGGAAGGTTATCCCTGTATATCAGATATTTCGGTAAAACAGGCAAATGTCAATGATTATGATTGTATGGTTGTGCCGGGCGGTTTCGCCGCAGATTTTATGCGAAGAGACCCCGCTGTCATAAAGTTCGCAAACGATATGGTCAATGCAGGCAGACTTATCGCGGCTATATGTCACGGCGGATGGCTGCTGTGCAGTACGAATATCTACAAAGGCAAAAAGGCAACCTGTTTTATGGCAATTAAAGACGACATCAAAAACGCCGGTGCCGAGTATGTTGACGCCGAATGTGTCGTGGACGGCAATTTGATTACATCACGCAAGCCCGATGACTTGCCTGCCTTCTGCACCGCAATCTTAAAAGCTTTGGGTCAGTAATGAATAATCAGATAGGAGCTTTTTATGGCTAAGCCAAAAAAAGAAAACCAACAGCAGAAAACACCGATTGTGCTGATTGTCGATGACGACCAGCCAAGTATCGAGCTCTTACAGGCATATCTTGAGGATATTGACTGTGAAACGGTCACTGCGCACAATGGCCTGCAGGCCTTGAAAATTATCAGCAAGAATCCACCCGACCTGGTTTTGCTTGATATAATGATGCCTAAGATGAGCGGCTTTGAGGTCTGCAAAAAAATAAAAAACGACCCCAAAACCAGCGACATCCCTGTGATAATGGTAACTGCCCTTAATGAATTCGGCGATATAGAACAAGGCATCAATTGCGGAACAGACGATTTTATTAGTAAACCCGTCAATAAGCTCGAACTATTAACACGGGTCAAAACTATGCTGAAATTAAAACACTT
>CAZUPG010000262.1:0-2909 GCA_964622085.1 uncultured Pirellulales bacterium
TGCCGCTGCCAATATGGTTTTTATATCCACCATTTCACAATCTCCTTCTCTTTATCGTCCAAGATGATACCTATATTAAGGTTCTCATCCAATAAAGTTGGTTGAATTTCCCGTATATTAGCTTTAACTCTTTTGGATTTAACGCTTTATGCCAACGGGAAAAATGACAGAGGACAGAAGGCAGAGGACAGACGAGGGACGAGAGACGATGGATGCTCGATGCTGGATACTCTATCCGAAATACGAATATCAAAATTCGAAATTCAAAACGAGATTGCTTCGCTTCCGTTCTCCGCCCCTTGGGGGCTGCGAAGGATGAAGCGCTCGCAATGACCCCGCGGAGGAATGGCTGGGCTTACTCGGCTTTTAGCCGGCGGGTCATTAAATCGACTATAGCAGTCTGTACGGGTTTGTCTTCAAACAAAACTTCATAGACCGCTTGTGTTATTGGCATCTCAATACTATATCGGTCGGCAAGAGCAACAACGGATTTGCAGGTGGTGATACCCTCCACCACCGATTCGGTAGCACTTTGGGCCTGTTCTACAGTCTGGCCTTTGCCAATCCTTTCTCCAAAGGAGCGGTTTCGCCCTTTCGGTGAAATGCAGGTCGTTACTAAATCACCCAGTCCGGCCAAGCCGGCAAAGGTCTGCGGCTTAGCGCCCATAGCAACACCCAGGCGAGTTATCTCGGCAAGTCCTCTGGTTAAAAGAGCCGCCTTGGTATTGTCGCCGGCACCAACACCATCTATTATCCCCGCGGCTATGGCGATGATATTTTTGCAGGCAGAAGCTAACTCAACACCGACAATGTCGGTATTGGTATAAACGCGCAGCCAGGGACAATTGAAAATGTGCTGGATGTCTTTGGCCAACGACTCATCGCTACAAGCGACGCAGGCAGTAGCCGGAAGCTCTCTGGCCAATTCGTCGGCAATAGTCGGGCCGGAAAGAACCGCAGTTTTGAGTTTCTCTCCCAGGACGTCGGAGATTATCTGAGTTGGGCGAAGTAGTGTCCCATTTTCGATGCCCTTGGTAACAGAGACGATGGGGACATCCTCGGGGACATAATTTTTCAGGCGGTTCCAAACACTACGCATATACTGACAAGGGATAGCGGAAACAAGTAAGTCGGCACCAGCAGTTATCTTTTCATCCGCCGGCTCAAATACAACGGCTTCGGGCAGCTTATAGCCGGGCAGAAATTTTTTGTTTTCTCGGCTCTTTTCAATATCAGCCAACTGCCGGCGGTCATAACCCCACATCCTTACTCGTATTGCGTATCGCGTATCGCGTAGTGCGTTAGTTTTTGTATCTGCCGACCGCTGTATGCTATCTTCTCTTTTTCCGCAGAGCAGAATAGCAATGACAGTGGCCATTCCACCATCGCCGATTATGGAGATGTTCTCGAACATACCTTGTATATCGTATTGCGTGTTGCGTATTGCGTCAATGACTAAAATGACTAACAGGAAGTGTGGTTACAATAATTTGCGGGGCAAAGTCTTTGGTTTCAAGAACCAAAGGGCGGGGCCGTCTCACTTCTAATAAGTCAATAGCCTATTTTCTATTGATTGTGTCCACCTTTTGCCGTCCTTTTCAAATTCAACCTTGTCTCTATATATTTTGACGACGTTAAAGTAACGAAGAGTATCTCCTTCGCGTACGATTTGGCTACCAATTACAGCAGATGGTTTGTCCTCACTATAGAGAATACCATTTACGAGTCGAAACGTCGGTTTCTTAGTAACGGCTTTATTGTCGGGTAAAGAACCTAAAAGGGTTCGGCCCAATCCTCGTATATTAGTTATTATAGTCATTACACCACCTGACTCTTTTACCAAGGATGCCAATGTTACTGACAAGGCCATGATGATAAGAAGCGACACTGCCGCGTTCCCACCGGCTCTGTTCCTCAAGTATGTTGTACAAGCCAAGACGAATGCACCAAATACCAACACTCCTACCTGAAACAAGAAGCCATTAGTATTTTCTATTGAGCGCAAACGCAGGGAAAAGTTCTGTCCGTACTCTAAACTCCCTATGACTACCAAGACATTCAAGACTAAAAGGATCCATGCAATAAGAATCAATACTACACCTTTTGTTTTTTTAGCGGCACGTTTGGTCTGAGGGCTGCTCTTTCTCCGCCATTCTTCCCACTGCCGAGCAGCCTCAACAGTGGCTTTTGCGTGGGTGTCAGTATAATCGGGGGGCTTTTGTGTGGTTGGGCGGAACAAATTTAGAAGGGCACTGTTTTCAGGTACCTTTACACTTTGAGAATCAAGAAGCTTTGATATCGCCTGCCCCACTAATATGCTCTTTTTTTCACGATTTGCCATTGTTACCTCCTCTAACTAATCAGGCATTTCGCACTATGAAACAGCAGTTTTTTGTATTAGTAGGATTGGTAGGAATAAGAACCAAGTATTCCAACCATCCTCCTTAAAGGTAGACCTATAGCTTTTCAACTGTTGTACTCCAATATACAACAGAACTTTTGGTGGAGGAAAAACTTGCAGGAAGGAACAGGCTTCCTTACCGCTGCGACTCCTCCTTGATACACCGCCGGATTATAACTACTCAAATCAAATTGTCAAGAGAAAAGTCCGATAAAGAAAAATTTTTTTCAGAAGCCAAAAATAATCCTAAAAAGTGGTTTTTTGAACAAAAAGAGCGTGTCTTTCTCGGCCTCGCCATCCTACAGCCCAAGGATGAACCGATAGCTTACTACTAACCGGGGTTTTGGGAGGACATTCAGCGAAAGCTTTGTAAATTAGCATAGACCAGCCAGGTTGAGTATCTTGATAAATCCTTACGGGCTGTAGAACGTCTTTTCGGATATGTCCAAAAGAGAAAGGCCACTACTTCATCAAAGCTCTATCAAGGTCAGCAATCAAATCGTCAACA
>CAZUPG010000263.1:0-2908 GCA_964622085.1 uncultured Pirellulales bacterium
AAAAATATCAAGCATCCATTTGATAAAGGAATAAAAGCCAGACGTGGTATCGAGTTTTAGCCACGAAGACACCAAGAAAATAAAAGTGAGCTAAACCTGTCCCGAGCGAAGCCGAGGGAGTGAGCTAAAGTCACCCCGAGCGAAGCCGAGGGGTCTATTAAAACATATTTCTCGACCCGCCTTCGGCGGGCTCAAAATGACGACTCCTCAAATCACGTGTGATAGAGTATTAGGCACTTGCTACTCTGCGAAGTGCCTACTCCGCCGAAGTAGCTTCGGCTACGAAGGCTGGAACTGAAGGAACTTCGCTACGAAGCACGAGTTACACTTTTTAGTGTCTTGGCGCCTTGGTGGCAAAAAGAAAAAAATGGTGGCACAATGCAAGATAATAGCCGGGCCCTGAAAAAGGTAGCCGAAATCTACGACTGGCTGGATTCGCAGATAACCAATAACAGCGACTTAGCCGGGCAATGCAGAGCTTGTGGCCGATGTTGTAATTTTGATAATTGTGGGCCTGCCAACGAGGAGGGATTCGACCATCGTTTATTTGTTACAACGCCAGAATTGATGTACTTAGCTGTAAATCTGGGCGAAGAAACCATAAAACCAATGGCAACCAGCCGATGTCCATACAATATTGACGGCAAATGCAGCGTTTATAAATATCGTTTTGCCGGCTGTAGAATCTTTTATTGCAATGGTGATTCGGATTTTCAAAGCCGATTGAGTGAATCTGCTCTTAAAAAATTCAAATCAATCTGCACGGAATTCCAAATCCCCTATCGCTACACTGACTTGGCTACTGCATTAAATAATTTTACCGGCACCTATTCCTGATGTTTAAATAAGTAAAGGTCAATTTTATATTCAAAGGTCAATAATATTTGTCAATCGGCAGAGGGACATTGTTTTGCGGGTCGCGGAGATTGATGTATTTAGCACCGCCTAATAGTGAGCCGTATTCTTTGTAATAGCTGTAAAGCTTGGACAGTTTCTCCTCATCGGTGGCTTCAAGATGTTTCTGCCAGGTGCCAAATTCTGCTCCCCAGATAATTTCGGTATTATCTTTTGCATAAAGAACAATATGTGGCCGATGACGATTTTGACGGCCATTGAAATTGCTTATATCGATACTGTCAATCTCTTCAAGCAGAGGCCTATCCGGCGTAACAGATTTGTCCATTTGTGATAGCGCTGCCAGTACTGTTACCGCCGCGGCGATGTCCTGGCTTTCAAGCACCTGTCCCACGGCCGGTGTTTTCGTTACCGAAACTCCTTTGATTTGAACAATCGGCAGATTCGGCATCGGCACAAAATCGAGCACAACTAACTCGGCATCAACGTAAAATTTATTAAGACCTGATTTGACCAGAGCGAGTGGCTTTCGCCACTGACCTTTGATAATGATACTTTCGTGTGTGGTTTGTACTTTTACTTTGTCCAGCCAACCCACAGAAGCCAGACTTTCTGCCACCAGTTGCGCAGCTTTTTCGTTGAGCTCGAGATTTTTATAACCTGCTTCGGCGAGAATTTTTGTTTTTAGCTCGGCGCTTACCCATTCAGGCACATCTTGTAGCACTAAGGGGCCGGTCTCAATCGGTGTGGTTGACCCTACATATTTTTCAGCAAAATAAAAAGCTGCGCCAACCGCAGCGAAAACACAGACGACTGTCAGAACTTTCAAAATACTCGTTAAGCTCGGCAGGCGCAGACCCAGCTTTTTCCTTTTCTTTTTTTGGGAAGTGCCGTATTTAAACGATATTCTTCTGGTCTTGGTTTTTTTTTGTTTTCTTTTAGCCACAGCTATCTTTTACTGGTTACCGCCCGATTAGAAAGAGCTTGTGGATTATTATTCGCCAATGCCGCTTCGATGATTTTTACACACAAATCACTCATTGAAAGCCCCGTTTTCTCCGCCGCCTTTGGCAAAAGCGAATGCGTTGTAAAACCCGGGATAGTATTAACCTCCAAGGCGTAGAGATTTGTATCATTACCCAGGATAAAATCAACTCGCCCAAAGTGCCGGCAGCCAAGTGCGTTAAAGCAAGTCCGTGCCGACTGATTGATTTCTGCCGTCAGCGTTGAGTCCTTAATCGTATCAAAAAGATACTCAGTTTGCTCATCGAGATATTTTGCGTGATAATCATAAAACCCGCTTTTACTTCGAATCTCGATAATTGGCAGCGCCTGATTTTCCAGTATTCCGACTGTTATCTCTCGTCCGGAAATATATTCTTCAATCATACGCTCGCCGAATTCCCTTAGGCACTTCTGTGCAGCCGTTATCGCGGAGTTTGTATCATCGGCAATAGTAACGCCGATAGTGCTTCCTTGTTTCGGCGGCTTTATTACATATTTGCTTGTTAGCTGATGTAGTCGTTCTTCGAGTTTGTGAATATTGGTGTCAGGGTCAAAATGGATTGCCTCAGGGGTTGCTACGCCGGCTTCGGCGAAGGCCTTTTTACTCGCCATTTTGTCGAACGCTAATCTGCTTGCTGCTGGTCCGCTGCCGGTATAGACAAGCTCCTTGTCTTCGAGTATCTGCTGAAGCTGGCCGTCTTCACCGAATCTGCCGTGAAGAGCGATAAAGAACACATCAATATCGCTATCCTCGAGGATACTCATATTATCCGGTCGAATATCAGCGGGTACTACGTTCAAACCGGCTTCTTTTAGCGCCTGCGATACGCAATTGCCGCTCTGAATGCTGATGTCACGCTCTTCACCTATACCGCCCATAAGGACAGCTACATTCAATTTTTTTTCTCCTGTTCTCAATTCACCAACTGCCTTATGCTCCTATCGAGCGACAAGTCACGGGGCACGAGTAACGAATTTACTTCCAGATTTCGATTTCAAGCTCCAGCTCGATATCGAACTTTTCTTTGACCCTCTGGGTTACGGCCTC
>CAZUPG010000264.1:0-2850 GCA_964622085.1 uncultured Pirellulales bacterium
CAGAATTTTGTCCTCGATATAGAAATTATCCGAGTAATCTCTTGCGGGGTGTTCAGGTCTGATATTCAACGCAACAAAATTGTGCCATTCGTCCTCGACCTCAGGCCCGTAGGCAACACTGAAGCCCATTCTGCCGAATATCTCCAGCAGCTCATTTAAGGTTTGTGTTATGACGTGCATTTTGCCGATTTGTATTGGTTTACCCGGCAGAGTAACATCTATCAGCTCGAAAGTCTTTTCCTGCGATTGTAACAGGTTGTTTTTTCGCTGCTCGAACGCCTCGGTAACTTCTCTTTTAATTTTGTTGGCAAGTTGTCCCGCCTTTGGTTTTTGCTCTCGAGGGAGCTTGCCTATCTGGCTGAGAACCTGGGTAATCTGTCCTTTTCGAGCCAGGTATTTTATGCGGAATTCTTCCAGCTGCTCTAAATCAGAAACTTTTTCCAGCTTTGCAAGGGCACCTTTGCCGATTTTTTCAAACTGCTCAAGCATTTATTCGTATCTTCGTTCATCGATGAACAATGAACTATGAACTCACTCCAAAGAACTGACGGCTTTGGCTTTTTCTACGATGGCGTCGAAACCAGCAGGGTCGGCTATAGCGATTTCACTAAGCATTTTCCGGTTCAACTGGATGTTTGCTTTTTTACAGCCGTTGATAAATTGGCTGTATCTTATATCCCGCTGGCGACAGGCGGCGCTAAGGCGCGTAATCCAAAGACCGCGAAAATCTCGTTTTCGGCGTTTGCGGTCGACACGGGCATAGACACCTGCACGGACGATAGCTTCTTTTGCCGCACGGTAAAGATGGCCTCTCGCTGCTCGATACCCTTTTACCGCTTTGAGGACTCGTTTCTTTGCTTGGTGCCTTGCAGCACCTTTTCTAACTCTTGGCATTTTTACTGACCCGCTTTCCTTTGACAATTTCGATTCTTTTACGCTTGCTGGCGGCAGCTGGATCAAAGCCGAGAAGCAAGCTTTTTTGATTGATTATTTTACATTGACTATTTATCCGCCGAAGCGATGGAGGTACCACGGGCTCGGCCCTTGGGGCTCCATTTTACGTAATTTGTGCCCTGGCGGCCTTAGCCATCTTTCCAGTCATTATAGCTGTGCCGGTTACTCGCCTTTTTCGTTTGGCGTTTTTGCCGCTCATAAGATGGCCGCTGCCAGCCCGTTGTCGTTTAATCTTGCCGGCAGCCGTAATCTTAACCCTTTTGCTCAAGCCCTTATGGGTCTTTTGTTTCGCCATTTAATCGATTCCTTTAATATAAGATTGTTAGTTTACGTTATTTTTATCTATTAGGTCAATAGTATATTGTAAATTCCCTGAAAAAACTTGTTTGTTTACCCGTCGCCGGCCTGCTGAGACGGGCTTCGCAGGGCAAGCAGGACAGGCAAGACAGGTTCGCTCACCACAGGTAGGTCGCTCCCTTCGACAACGCTCAGGGCAGGCGGAACAGGCGGCGTTCAGGGCAAGCTGTCATCTGTTTACTGCCATTTGCAGAATCCTATCCGGTTCTTCCGGCATCACCGTTCGGGCTGATAAATAGGCGGATTCAATCACAGCCATATTCTTTAGATTCTCTTTACCACTGCTGCAGAGCTTGTTTTCTTCTGGTACCAGTATGCTTAACGCAAAGTTATTCAGCAGTTTCTCCAAACGGACAGACTCATCATCATCGTATGTGAATTTTTTAACATTCTTCTCAGGGCCATAGCTAATAGCCAATTTCCTTCCGCTGACTGCCAGTATTTTATCTTTACCGTAGACCCTCAAAAAATCCTCTCGCGGCCCAATCCCTTCTCTGCGGGACGCGATTAAATTTCCTATAAGGGTATCGCTGAACTTCATCGTTACAACTGCCGTATCCTCCACTAAATAGCTTCGCTGCTGCTTATCCTGTGCCTGATTCGTATTCAATGAGTAGATTTTCTGGGGAACGCCAAAATTTAGAATGATTTGGTCGATTATCTCATAGCAGCCGTGTAGCAGCACTCCACCACCGGCCAGTTTCGGGTCTGTCCGCCACTTATCTTTGGGCAGTTCAGCGATATTGCAAAAGGCCGTTATCAAAAAAACCTGCTCAATTCGGCCATCCCGCAAAAAATCGCCAAAGCCAAGATAACTCTGGCCGAAACGCCCGATATTGGCGACGGCAAACTGGATTTTTTCCTGCTCGGCAAGGGCAGCAAATTCAGCTGACTCCTCAAAATTCCTCGCCATCGGTGCCAGCTTAAGAACGTTGAACTTCTTTTTCATCGCCATCTGCATCTGCTTCCCGCAGCTATGCGTACCAGCAGCAATCAGCAGACAATCAAGCTGATTCTGAATTACTAATTGCCTGTAATCATCATACCAGGTGCACTTGTATTGCTCAGCGATTCTTTCAACAAGATTTGTATCACTGTCGGCGACGGCAACAATATCGAAATAATCAATCTCAGAAGCCGACCTGAGCAGGAACTGGCCTCTGTCATCCAACCCAAGAACCGCTGTCTTTAACCTGTCTCGACTCATCTGCTAATCCCCTAATTCACTAATTCTACCCGCATTTTGCGAAAAATAAAACAATATATTCGTGCCTCGGAAGAAGAAATCAGCCACGGATTCCTTCGACAGGCTCAGGACAGGTAACACAGATTGACACGGTTTCGGCCGAGCTTCTTTCCATTTACCGAGCCAAGCGCCGAGGTCGATTTGCTTCTGAAAGATAAAAGCGGCGAAGAGAGCTGGACGGAGATGGGCGGCTGTGGAATGGTTGACCCGAATGTCTTCGACGCCGTTGGCATAGACAGCGAAAAATATACCGGCTGGGCGTTCGGCTTCGGGATAGAACGGCTGGCGATGCG
>CAZUPG010000265.1:0-2849 GCA_964622085.1 uncultured Pirellulales bacterium
CCTCAATGCAGTTATCATTGTAATTTAGGCCGCATACTTCGCAGGCGTACCAGCGATTGAGGTCTTTTACCGGCCAGTTTGGATGAACAAGCTGGTCGTCAAAGACGCTCGTATCAACAATAATATCATTTATGGTTTTTACGCCGTTATGTTTTAGTGTTGCTGCTATATCTTCGAATATCCAGCCTGGCCTTCAGCCATACATGGCATCTGTTACCTGGTCACCTAAAAGCGGGTCACCGTCCGCGATTATTACGAGGGTATCACCGGAAAGACCGACTTTTGTTTCATACTTGAAATTTGGGCCTAAATAGCTTAGTGCCGCTGCGGTGGTGATTATTTTCATATTCGAGGCCGGTATCAGCGGCTTTGCTGCATTATGTCTGTATATTGTTCTGCCAGTGTGGGCTTTTATGATATGAATGGAAAATTGGACTTTTTTCTGCGAAGGCCGGCTGATTATGCTGTCGATTTTCTTTGCTAAGTCCGCCTGCGCGGGATTAAAAAGACATATACTCAGTAGAACTGCGGCCAGTAATTTTCCCATTCGTTCCTTCATACAGCAGGTCATTATTTCACAATAGAAATATCATATCAACGAATTTCTTTTGATTGATTATTGACTATTTAACTTATAGTTGGTAGTTTTAACGCCGTGTGAAACCCCCGACCACAGGGGTCGGGGGCAAACGACCCACAGGGTAAACCCCCAGTAAAACTGGGGGCTAAATATTGGATTCCTCACTGCGCTCGGAATGGCGAGATGTTGCGGGAATGACAATGGGTGCGTTTATGTCTGAGAAGATTGTAAAAGTTGGTCTTGTCGGCCTTGGCACTGTTGGCAGCGGTGTTGCAAAGCTGATACTGGAAGATGCTGGTTCGATAGCTGCTAAAACCGGTCTGCGTCTGGAGCTTGCCTGTGTAGTGGATGTCGATATCGAATCACCCCGGCAGGTGAAACTGCCTGATGGTGTTCTTACCGATGATTTGAATAGATTGCTGGACGATGAGAGTATTGAAATAGGCGTCGAAACGGTCGGTGGAATCGATGTAGCAAAGCAAATCCAGCTAAAAATGTTCGAGGCAGGCAAAGACGTGGTAACTGCCAATAAGGCCCTGCTGGCTGAGCACGGCAACGAGCTTTACAAAGCAGCTCATAAAAATAACCGCTGTATTGCCTTTGAAGCCAGTTGTGCAGGCGGTATCCCTATCGTCTCAGCCATCCGGACAGGACTGGCAGCAAATGAAATCAGGTCGATGTACGGTATCGTCAACGGGACATGTAACTATATCCTCTCTAATATGACTGCCAAAGACGTAGATTTCAGCAAGGCCTTAGATCAGGCACAGCAAAGGGGTTACGCCGAAGCCGACCCCACGCTCGATATAAGCGGCGGTGACAGCGCCCACAAGCTCGCTATTTTGTCGTCTATTGCTTTCGGATATGAAATTGCCCTCGACGATATTTTTGTTGAGGGTATAGAGAGAATTTCTAAAGACGATATTTGCTATGGCGGTGAAATGGGCTATGTTTTGAAATTATTGGCTATCGGACAAAAAGATAAACAAGGCAAAGTATCACTCAGAGTTCATCCATCCTTCATAGCCAAGGATAGCGCGCTTGCCCGTGTGGAAGGCCCGTTTAATGCTGTCAGCATATTCGGCAGTGCTGTTGGTCAGGTAATGTACTACGGCCGGGGTGCAGGAATGATGCCCGCCGCCAGTGCGGTTGTCGCTGATATTATCGATGTTGCTCTTGGCAATTCCGCAAATACTTTTCGGCACCTGTATCTTAAACCGAGAAACGAAGTAGAGCCACTGATAGAGAAAATCGACAATCTTATAAGCCGATTTTATATCAGGGTGATGTGCAAGGACCAGCCGGGCGTAATAGCCCAATGGAGCAAAGTGCTTGCCGAGCACCAGATAAGCATATCCGGTGCGTTACAACACGAGGGTACCGGGCCTGAAAACACTGTACCGGTGGTAATCGCAACCCATCCTACCGTTCAGAAAAACATCACGGCAGCGTTGGTAGGTATGGAAAAACTTGATGCTATCGGTGGCAAGCCGGTTTGTATAAGAATCGTGGATATTCCAGAGGACAAGGAATAGGTGAAGCGTGAAGCGAGATACGAGATACGCTTCACGAGATACGAGAGAATATGACCAAATACGCTATAATAGTTCCTGACGGTGCGGCGGACGAGCCGATCGAGCAGCTCGGCGGAAGAACTGTGCTTGAGGTGGCTGAGACACCTAATATGGACAGAATCAGTTCGCAGGGCAGACAGGGTATCGTGCGGACCGTCCCTGAGGATATGGAGCCCGGCAGCGATGTTGCCCAGATGAGTCTGCTGGGCTATGACCCACATCGCTATTATACTGGTAGAGCACCAATTGAGGCAGTGGCACGCAATATCAAACTATCGATGGAAGACTGGGTTTTCAGATGCAATCTGGTTACTATCGCGGACGGCAAAATGGCAGACCACAGCGCCGGCCATATCTCTACTGAAGAAGCGAGCAAATTGATAAAAGAGTTAGATGAGCGGCTCGGCAACGAACATATCCGTTTCTATAGGGGCGTAAGCTACAGGCACCTGTTAGTCTTCAAAGGGCTTGATTTCGACGTTCAGACATATCCGCCGCACGACAACATAGGTAAAGTGATAGATAAAATCCTACCTCGCGGCAAAGGTAGTGATTTGCTTATAGATTTGATGGCTCGGTCACAACAGCATTTTGCAGGCCATGATATTAACAAGGTCAAAAGGGACCTTGGTGAAAATCAGGTTAGCTCGATATGGCTTTGGGGGCAAGGCAAGAAGGCCCAAATGGAACGATTC
>CAZUPG010000266.1:0-2779 GCA_964622085.1 uncultured Pirellulales bacterium
GAACAACTAAAGGAAGAATTTTGTACCGGCTTGTAAAACGAAAGTATTTTGAATGGAAGGCCCGGTTAAATAAGGAGAAATGAATTATGCCAATATTTGAATACAAGTGTAATAAATGTGGAAGCAAAACCGAATTTCTGGAAAAAAGCAACAGCAAGGGCAACCATCTTTGCAAAAAATGTGGGAGTTCGGATTTGCAAAAACTTTTCTCAGGCTTTTCTGTCGGGGCCAGTACTAAATCCGGTTCTGAGGCCGGCGACTCCTGTCCCACGGGGACGTGTCCACTAAGTTAGAAAGGGGTATTTATGAAAATTGCAGTAACATCAACAGGTCCTACTCTTGACGACAATGTGGAGGCTCGGTTTGGCCGGTGTCCCTATTTTTTGATTATTGACACCGACACGATGCAGTTAGAGGTGATTGAAAATCCTAATACTGCTCTCGGCGGCGGTGCGGGGATTCAGTCCGCTCAGTTAATGTCGGAAAAAGGTGTGACAACAGTACTCACCGGCAATTGTGGTCCTAACGCATTTAACGTCTTTGGTCAGGCAGGCATACAGGTTATCGTTGGTGTCAGCGGACCTGTCAGCAGTGCCGTTGAGCAGTTTAAAACAGGAGCTTTTTCTTCTGTTTCAGGGCCGAATGTAGCCAGCCACTTTGGAGTGAACACAGCACCGGCAGGACCGACAGCAACTGGACAGCCGATGACTGACCCGCTCGGTCAAGGTGGCGGAATGGGCTTTGGTATGGGCGGTGGAGGTGGTATGGGACGAGGTGGCGGAATGGGACGCGGTATGGGTCGCGGCGGTGGAATGGGACGTGGAATGGGCAAAGGCATGGGTAGAGGTGGTGGAATGGGTCGTGGTATGGGTATGGCAGCTCCGATGGGTATGCCTTCTACTGGTCCTGCAGCAGGTTTCCCGGAAGATGCCGGACTGCAAAACCCTGAACAGGAATTGGCTGCTCTAAAGCAGCAGGCAGAGCTGCTTGAACAACAAAAGCGCCAGCTAAACAACAGAATAGCTCAGCTTGAAAGCGGCCCTAAAGCAGTCGCGGTCATTGATTCTGAGAAGTGTACAGGCTGCGGAATCTGCGAGGATGTGTGCCCGGCAGGGGCCATTGAGGTTGAGGAAAAAGCTGTTGTCAACGTCGAGGCCTGCACGGGTTGTGCCGCCTGTGTTTCGGAATGCCCCAACGAAGCGATCGTAATTGCCCAGAAAAAAATTGGTAAACCCCGTTAGATAAATACAGGAGATTGTTGAATGAGCCAGGTAAGTTCATTATCTAACGGGGCAAATAAATTCCATTAGTACCTTAGCTTTTCGAACAACAGGTTTTCAAGGCACAGGCTTCCGGCAATGTCTATGCAGGCTGCAAGGTGAGCTCTATAAATACAAGTGTATCCAAGATAGGAATACGGCATTGTAAGGGATTTAATAGATGGAACGATTTATGCTCAGATCAAAGATCCATAGGGCAACATTGACTGGAACAGACCTGGATTACGAAGGAAGTATCACCATTGATGAGGAGCTTCTTGAAAAAGCAGATATGCTGCCGGGTGAGCAAGTTCACGTACTGAATATTAACAACGGTGAGCGTTTTATAACTTATGCCATTGCAGCACCGCGAGGAACAGGCACTGTACTTTTAAATGGCCCGGCAGCAAGACGAGGCATGGTCGGCGATAAAGTTGTAATTATATCCTATTGCCAGGTTTCTGCCGAGGAAGCAAAAGATTTGAAGGCAAAAGTAGTGTTCGTTGATGACGAAAACAGACCAAAGGAGTAGGTAAATGGATCAGATGCTTAGAGCGAGGGAAGTTATTGTCGGATTTCATCCGGATGGTTACAGGATAGATAAAACTGCTACGCCGATGAACCGTTATACAAAGTGGCAAATTCTATCGGGAAATCAATGGCATAATGCGAAACCAATCTGTTTCGACTCTTTGCCTCAACAAGGCTGGTTTGCAAAAGACAGATTTGATTGGGACAAAATTAATATTACTGAGGAGTAAGCATACTATGAAGATTGCAATTACCTCAACTGGAAAAACGTTGGATTCACAAGTTGACCCCCGTTTTGGAAGAGCAGCACATTTTATTATTGTTGACACCGAAACAATGGATTTTAGCGTGATAGAGAATGAAAGTGTTGCTGCTGCCGGCGGAGCCGGTGTTAGCTCTGCCAAGGTGGTAATTGACAGCGGCGCCACTGCTGTCCTGACAGGCAACTGTGGCCCTAATGCTCAGCGCACTTTGAGTGCCACTGGCATAAAATTATATAATAGTGTTACGGGGACAGTCTCAGAAGCAATTGAGCTTTTCAAAAGTGGCAAGTTGACCGAATCCTCCGGCCCAAACGTAGAACCGCATTTTGGAATGAATAACTAACTCGTCAAAGGAGCAGCTAATGACAGACAGACCTCAACTACGGTGCGCATCTTGTGAAGCGAAACAATGCCGCGACGGCAAGGACTGCTTTCTAAGCGCAAGTGACCACAAGAAGTTATACGATGACAATAATATAGCAGAATTGCACAAGACTGCATCAGCAATTGAAGCTCAATTTTACGGAAGGCAAACACGCCTCGGCGAAACAATCCTGTTTGCCAAACAGTTGGGCTGTTCCAAGATAGGGCTGGCCTTTTGTATAGGGTTAAGTAACGAAGCAAAGATTATCGATGAGATTCTTTCTAAGCATTTTGAAGTCATATCAGTTTGCTGTAAAGTTTGCGGAATCGACAAGAAGGATTTTGATTTGCCGCAAATTTCAT
>CAZUPG010000267.1:0-2753 GCA_964622085.1 uncultured Pirellulales bacterium
TTAGCTCACTTCTCTTTTCTTAGTGTCTTTGTAGCAAAAAACAGTGCTGTTTATTTTTAGCATATTACCGGCGAAATGCAAGTTACAAAGCAGCAGCGCTATACTATACGCTGTTTTTTTCGACCGACTTTATTAACCAGTCGTACCAGCTTGTAAGCCCTTCTCCGGTTTTGGCTGATATTGGAAAAATTTCAACTGCTTTGTTTAATTTTCGGGCATCTGTTTTTACTCGCTTGATGTCAAAATCAACCTGTGCTCCTGCGCTCAGCAGGTCAATCTTGTTTATAAGGAGAACTTTTGACTTTGCAAATATGGCGGGATACTTTGCTGGCTTGTCATCACCCTCGGCAACAGATAACACAACTATCTTGCCGGCCTCGCCCAATTCGAAAGCCGATGGACAAACCAGATTACCTACATTTTCTATGAAAATCAAATCCAGCTCGTTAACAGGCAAATTTTCGAGCGCACGATTCACCTGGGCCGCAGATAAATGGCACGTGCCTCCGGTGTTTATCTGAACTGCAGGGGCCTTAGTTGCTCTGATTTTCTCCGCGTCTATGTCGGTCTGGATGTCTCCTTCTATAACGCCGATTTTAATTTTGTCCTTCAATTCGTTTATCGTCCTTGTCAAAATCGTGGTCTTACCCGAGCCGGGAGACGATATCATATTCAGGCACAAAATCTTGTGCTCAGCTAAAAATAGGATGTTTTTAAAGGCATATTCCTCGTTTGCACTTAAAATCTTTTTAGCGACATTGACTTTTTGCATTATATTACCCAGATTAGAATTCTATCTCTTCCAGCAGAAGCGGTGCATCCGGCAGTAATTCAAAATCCTCACTGCCGCACTTAGGGCATTGGGGGCCGGAGAAATCGACAATAAAAGTTTCATCGCATTTTTTACATCTGCCCTGTATCGGCTTATGTTCTATTTGAAGTTTCAGACCTTCGCAAGGCGTGCCTTTTGCAATGGCCTCGAAGGCAAAACTAAGCGCTTCATCATTTATAACATAAAGCTTACCACAGCTAATTTTGGCTCCAATGGGCTTTACATCTCGTTTTGCAGCTTCATCAGATATTGCAGCCAGCAGGTTCTCCGCCACCATCATTTCATGCATCAGCATATCCTCGGCAGTTCTCTTCCATACGGCATCTGGACAATTCTCCTGCCGCCGATTTTGGTTATCATTTCCACAATCGGCACATCACGGCTCTGGATAACCTCACCGATTATGCTCGCCTCTTTACCCAATGGGTGATTTTTGCAGATGCTCAAACAGCCATCGGCTGACTCAGGCGAGACAACCGCAACGAATTTGCCTTCGTTTGCAATATTTAGCACGTCAAAACCAAGCATATCTGCTGCTGCTTGCACCATCGGTTTAACCGGGATATCGACCTCACGAATTTCAATGCTCAGGGCGCTTGCCCTGGAGATTTCGTTTAGTGTTGCAGCCAATCCGCCACGAGTCGGGTCCCGCATAAACTTTACCCCGTTAGAAGTTCCTGTCAAACGCGAGTTGGAGAGCTCTGGTAATTTATTTCTAACGGGGTTTATTCCATCTGTGCTCTCCAGCAGCTCACAGATTAATCCCGCCAGAGCGGCACAGTCGCTTTGCAACTGCGATTGGAATTTTACCCCGTTAGAAATCCCTTCCAAACGCGAGGCAGAATCCTTTGGTGCTTTATTTCTAACGGGGTTGATTCCTTCGCGCTGGGAAATAACGGTCATCCCATGGTCACCGATTGTGCCGTTGATAATTATCTTGTCGCCGGCAGCTATCTTGCTGAATCCTAAATCCACACCGGCTAATTTCTCACCAATCCCGGCTGTATTGATAAAAATTTTATCGACCGCACCGGATTCTACGGTCTTAGTATCACCTGTAACAACATTTACATTGCCTGCCTTTGCCGTTTGGCTGATGCTGCTCAAAATTTTTTCAAGCAATTCAAACTCAAAGCCCTCTTCAATTATCAGCGACAGCGCCAAAGCGACAGGTCTTGAGCCGGCGACAGCCAAATCGTTTATCGTCCCGCAAACGGAAAGTTTGCCGATATCACCGCCGTTGAAAAACAACGGCTTAACTACGTAGCTATCCGTAGTGAAACATATCGACTTTGAAGCAAGATTTAATTTCGCCGAATCAGCAAGTTCATTGAGAGTATCATTATTGAAGCGGGGCAGTATATGATGCCGGATTAATTCATCCATCAATCGCCCACCACCGCCGTGCGCAAGTAAGATTCTATCGTGTTTGTTTTTTCCCATCGCTACTAAACCCTACCATCCTGATTTCCTGCTGTCCTGTTTCCACCATACTTAAACCACGCTGCACAGGCACCTTCAGAGCTTACCATACATGGTCCAACCGGCGTATCAGGGGTGCAGCTTTTTTCAAATAAACCACATTCAGGCGGCTCAACCAACCCACACAATACCTCGCCGCATCGACAGCCACTTGCATCCTCGCCCGGTATTTCGGTTATGTCAAATCGTTTGAAGGCGTCGAATCGGCTATATTTGTCCCTTAGCTTAAGTGTGCTTTTTTCTATCATTCCCAGCCCTCGCCAGTAGCCGTTCGCCGGCTCAAAGCACTCGTCAATGATTTTTTGCGCAGCGGTATTACCCTTCTTGGTTACCACGGCTGTATATATCGATTTTAGTTCCGGCTTGTCCGCAGCGAGCTGCTGACAGATTTCGCCAAGCCCTTCGACTATTTGCAGCGGCTCAAAGCCGGCCACCACGC
>CAZUPG010000268.1:0-2750 GCA_964622085.1 uncultured Pirellulales bacterium
TTTGACCAGAGTTACCCTATACAATTGCCGGGATTTGGCCTTGATGAAGCAGTTGAGCACATTGTCAAATTCTCTGCTGCCGGGGTTCGGGTTTATGCAGGTGAAAAATCTATGGATTAAAGATATGAATCTGATAAGGAAAAAAGTCATTTGGTTTAGCTTTTTTTTAATTGCAGCATTGGTGCCGGCTGGCTGTGTCAGCAGTGAGAAGTTTTATCAAGATGTTGGTTTGTCCAGAGAGGTTGCATACCGCCAGTGGGCCAGTCGCAAAGAGCGCTGGCAGCACTCTCAAACGCATATAGACGGTGAGCTGAGTATCGAGGATTGCTTAAAGCTGGCCTTGGTCAACAATAAAGTTTTACAGAGTGTCATTCAAGAAAAGCAAGTTGCGCGAGGCGAACGGCTGAAATCGTATTCCGCCATTTTGCCTACCATTATTCTTTCGGCTAACTATTTGAGAAGGGATGAGGGGACAATAGCGTTCGGAGACTTAGACAACTATTCGGTAGCACTTAAAGTTACTCAGCCGGTTTTCGCCGGAGGTTCGATACCAGCTAAAATAAACGCCGGAAGATTGTTTTCTTTGCTCACTGACCAAACGGTTCGAGCAGCAGTTCAGTACTTAACTTATACAGCCGGTCATGCCTATTATGATGTTCTGCTCAATCAACACTTGCTGCAGATTAGTGCTGATACTGTTCGCTCGGCTCAGGCCCATCTTGATAATGTTAAACGAAGACGGCAGGGCGGGGTCGCTTCTGATTTTGATGTCCTGCGGGCTGAAGTGGAGCTATCGAATTTCCAGGCGGAATTGATACGGAACAAAAATGCCATAAATATAGCAAAAGCCCGGCTGATTAAGGTAATGGGCGTTGCTCAGGATAGCGACTTTATCTTGTCGGATGAGCTGGTTTATGCCACTTCGGAGATAACAATGGAAGGGGCTGTTGAAGCCGCTTTTCGTAATCGGCCTGATTTATTTGGTCGTGAGTTTGATATAAAATATCAGAAGGAGTTGCTTAAAATTGCCCGCAGTTATTATTGGCCGACCATTAGCGGCTATTATGACAATACCTGGTCGAGGCCCGACCCGCACAAGAGTACAATAGTTGACTGGGGACATCTTTGGCAGGCCGGGGTTACGGCGACGCTGCCTTTATTTGACGGTTTGTCGCGCGAGGGTGAGATTATTCAACAGAAAACGCAAGTTAAGCAGGCGCAGATAGATTTGATTGATGCTGAAGAGACCGCTTTGTTCGAATTGACAAGCGCTTTATTAAGTATAGAGGATGCGGCGGAGTTTGTCGAATCCCAGCGGTTAAATCTTACCAGGGCAGAGGAAGGATTGCGACTTGCCGAAGTTGGTTATAGAGAGGGGATAAATACGCAGGTTGAGATGATTGACGCGCAGGCGGCTTTGACGACCGCAGGTGCTAACTATTATCAGGCGATATACTCACACATCATTGCTAAATTGGATTTGCAAAAAGCGATGGGAACCCTGACAACGCTTAAAGCAGACGACTCCAAAAGCAAAATTGAAAATGACGAATTAAAAACAGCCAAAGAGACAGCTTCGGTAACTCTTGTAAGCGAAAGGCAGAGCAGGCAAAATGAAAGTAAGTAGAAGGGCTATATATTGGATAGCGGCGTTTATATTGGTGTTTATTACCTTTTGGTTTGGGTATTGTCGTAGTTCCACAGGAAATAAGAAGCGGGAAAGAATAGTTCCGGTTGAGGTTGAAGTCGTAAGCACCGGCTCGATAGAAGAGATGATAGAAGTAACCGGCTGGATAAGAGCAAACAAGGTTGTGGATGTTACATCGAAGGTACCGGGAAGAATTGAATCCTTACAGGTTATTCTGGATGGCAGTAATTTAGTTGCTGTTGAAGAAGGACTGGCCGTCAGAAAGGCCCAGCAGCTCGCTATTATTGACCATGATACTTATTTGGCACAGGTGGAAGCAGCCAGGGCGAATTTACAGGCCAGAGAGGTTGAGTTGGCCGATGCCGAGCGAGAAAAGAAACGTATGATTAGGTTATTTGAAGGTGGGTCAGCTACTGAGCAGAGTAAAGACAAAGCAGTAACCGCTGCAGAGCTGGCTGCAGCAGGGCTTAATTTGGCCAAGGCCAATCTTCAGCTTGCTCAAATAAATCTGCAAGAATCAACGATTATTTCTCCCATTGATGGTGTAGTTACAGCCAAACATATTGACGAAGGTAATCTCATCAGAGCTGGAGACAGGATTGTTACGATAGCCGAGATGAAAACTGTCAAGGTAATTGTTGCTGTTGCAGAAAAATACGGCGGGGAGATTGCCGCTGGAACACCTGCGAAAATCAAAGTCGATGCGTTTGGAGACAAAATATTCAACGCTAAAGTGTACTCAGTCTATCCAACTCTTGATGAACAAACACACACCATACAGGCCGAAATTCGTATGGACAATGACGAATTGCTGCTAAAGCCGGGTATGTTTGCCAGAGTTACTTTAATTACAAAGCGCAGAAATAATGTGGTTGTTATCCCACGGGATGTTGTTCTTGGGGGAAGAATTGACGAACCTTATGTATATATTGTGGAAGATGGAACCGCCCATAAGCGTTTTGTCAAGCTCGGAATAAAGCAGGCAGACGAATATGAAATAACCGATGGCTTAAAAGCGAAAGAGAAACTTGTAGTTAATGGAATGAATTACTTGACCGACGGGATGTTGGTAGAGGTTGTGAGATTGGAAGATATTGGTGTA
>CAZUPG010000269.1:0-2737 GCA_964622085.1 uncultured Pirellulales bacterium
GCTGCTCGACGATTTCATCGCCGCTTTTTATCTGGAACATCTTCAGATACTCGAATATCGGCCCATCGTATTCTTCGAAGCCGTTGCGGACAGACACTCTCCTCCAGCCGTCGATGATCCAGTTTCTAACGGCCATATCCTGCGGATAAAAATCCCTTGTTCCTTTTACCGGCTGTATTTTCATCTTTTTATTTTTTTCGCCACTAAGCCACCAAGACACGAAAAAATGAAAAGCACTAAGCACTAAATCCTAAATCCTAAACAAATTCAAATTACCAAAATTTAAATGACCGAAACAACAAGTTTTGAACATTTGGACATTTGAGTTTTGATATTGTTTAGGATTTAGATATTAGAATTTAGGATTTAATAACATATTAACCAATTAACTAATCAACTAATTCTCTCTTCTCTTTGTGCCTTGGTTCCTTCGTGGCCTTTTCTTTTTTGCCTTTTTCTTTTCTCTTACGTTATTGTCAAATTTTATCTTTATATACTCTTCCATCTGCTCAGCGCCGGTAAAGTGCAGCTCATAATCGTATTCACCATCCACGAAATCGCAGGTTGAATGACGATACTGTCTGCAAATTCTCGGCCTTTTGTCGTAAATTTTACAGCGATAGTCCTTTTCGGAGAGATACTTGCACTTGTTCTTTATATTGATATACCAATCGCCGTCCTCTACGAACACCGTTATATCTTTATGGCACAGAAACCATCTTATATCGTCGTAGTCTCCTTTATCTTCAGGGGTATCAATCGGCAGTGCAAAATACCTGCAGCACAGCCCGGTGCACTTATCACATTGACTTTTCTTAGCCATTCAAACAAACTCCAAATAACTATATACTTGCCACTAAGAGTTTGAAGTGCCTAAAGTGACACAATCTTTAGTCACTTTCCGTACTCCGGCAAGGGCCTACGCCCTGACGAGAACTCACTTTAGCTCACTTTTTTCTCTTTGCATCTTTGTTGCTGATTCCTTACGCCAAACGCTATAACTATAAGCTATTGGCCGTCAGCCGTCAAGGAATGCAAAAAATTGCTGTTGCAGAACTAACAAGCGCCTCTGAAATATCAATGCTCAAAAACCTTTTAATAAGGGTTTGCAATTGTTTAAGGAACGGATATAATCCAAGTGGTTGTGGCAAAACAGTTAAACATTGTAAAAAGGCAGGGCTGAATCGTGTCTGGATACAGATTAAAAATCGCTATATTGGCAGTAGTAACAGTGTTGCTCTGGCAAGTCGGGATGGTTTCAGCGGATACCTGGCGCCTCCAACCTGGCGACGACTTTCAACCGACCTCAGCCGAAGGCCAGGATAAGTTCCTTCTAACAGTGGCTCATATAAAGAAGTTAGTCAATACCGGCCAAACTGAAGCTGTTCGTAAGGAATTTGACCAGCTTAAAAAGGACTTTCCGGAAATTGCCGGGCCTGATTTGGATGCCTTCATCAAGGCCGAGCTCTTATTTTGCGAAGGCAAATTCACCAAGGCCGTCAGGGCCTATGATAAGCTCCTGGACGAGTTCCCTGACAGCCAGTTTACAGAAGCTGCCCTGAGCAGGCAGTTCGAAATAGCTACTGCCTTTTTGACCGGCCAGAAAAAGACGGTGCTTCGAGTCTTCAAAATGAGCGGATACGCCGAAGGCGTCAAAATTATGGAAAGGATTTCTACACGGGCTGGCCTTGATACGCAGATTGGACTAAAGGCGGCTTTGGCTCTGACAAAAAGTTACGAGAAAAGACAAAAATTCAACGAAGCATATCTTAAATGGTGGGAAATATCCCAACAATGGGAAGCAGGCCAGGTCGGTAAGGACACAATAATGGCTATGGCTCGTTGCAAACACGCCGTATATAATAAACGGGATGAAGGTAGAAGGCACCTGTACGATGACTCAAGTTTGATTACCGCAAAGAGCTATTACAATAAGCTCGAATTATTATATCCCGAAGACGCCCAAAAAATCGGTGTTGACGAAATACGTAAGGATATAGATGAGCAATTGGCCTATAAACAACTAAGCATCGCACAGTATTATCGAAAGACAGGCCATCTCCAGGCAGCTAACCTTTATTATGACATGGTAATAAATGATTGGCCCCAAACTCCAGCAGCGAAATTAGCGAGGGCCGCTATGGAGAGTCAAGAATGATGCTCGATACTCGATACCCAAAACTCGATGCTCGATACTCGATGCTCGATGCTCGTCCATCCCTTCGACTTCACTCAGGGCAGGCGTTTATCGTCTATCATCTATCGTTGGTTTTATTCTCTTTTGCTCTTGTAACATTTATTTTTGCCTTTTCCGGCTGTGCCGGCTATTCCAACGAATCGATGTTTCCACAAGACGTCAGCAGCGTCTGCCTGGAGATGTTTGATAATCAAACCTTTCGACGTGGGCTCGAATACGAGCTTTCCGATGCCCTGGCCAAACGTATCGAGGCCCAAACACCCTATAAGATCATCTCCAGCAGAGACCGGGCTGACACCGTAATAAGCGGACTAATAGTGTCAATCGGTGAATCAGCGCTCAGCACTGAGCGAGAGTTAGGTGGGGTTTTGGAAAAAGAGGTCCAAGTCGAGGCAGTAGTTAACTGGAAAAATCTAAAGACAGGAGAATTGCTAATAGACAACGAGACAGTCAGTGCAGAAGCTGCCTATTCCCCCCGCCAAAGCCAGGACTTTAGCTACGCATCCGCTCTTGCAGCAAACAATCTGGCAAGAAAAATCG
>CAZUPG010000270.1:0-2726 GCA_964622085.1 uncultured Pirellulales bacterium
GAAAGGCCCCATATCCTGCGCAATTTCAGCACTTACCGTATATGCAGCCCCTGTCATTATAGCACTGACTGCCGAGGCCAATGCTCTTGCCTGGTCAGAATCATAAGGAAGTGCCTGGCTCATAATAAACGAGCC
This sequence comes from uncultured Pirellulales bacterium, assembly GCA_964622085.1. Taxonomy (GTDB): domain Bacteria; phylum Planctomycetota; class Phycisphaerae; order Sedimentisphaerales; family Anaerobacaceae; genus CAZBWE01. The sequence goes on from CAZUPG010000270.1 coordinate 136, forward strand.
AAGATTGGCGAAACCGAGGCCAAGCGGCCTGAAGAGATGACTGTTTACGGCGACCGATTTGTCCGGGTAGCTGCCGTTATCAACCAGAATCTCCTGTGCAATGATAAACAACCGAACCGCCCGCTTGAGGGCATCAACGTCGAATGAGCCGTCATCCTTGTGAAACTTTATAAGATTCAGTGAAGCCAAATTGCAGGCCGAATTATCGATGAACATATACTCGCTGCAGGGGTTTGAAGCATTGATTGGCCCGGAATTTGGGCAAGTGTGCCAGCGGTTGATAGTGCTGTCATACTGTATGCCCGGGTCACCGCAAATTCTTGTGCCCTCGGCAATCAACTCCATCAGCTCACGAGCCGAGTGCTCCTGCATTTTTTCACCTGTTGTTACAGCATGGGTAGCCCATTTTGCATCTTTTTCCACCGCCTGCATAAACTCATCGGTTATGCGCACGGACAGATTTGAATTCTGAAACATCACGCTGCTGTACGCTTCGTTGTTGTGGTCACCGTCGTAACCGGCCTCGATGAGCGCCCAAGCCTTCTTCTCTTCTTCGGTCTTGCAGGTAATGAAATCCTTAATATCAGGATGAGTAACTTTTAGTGACTGCATTTTTGCCGCCCGGCGGGTCTTTCCCCCTGATTTAATGACCGCTGCTATCTGGTCATAGACCCTCATAAAACTCAAAGGCCCGGATGGCTTGCCTCCGCCGGAGAGCTTCTCTCTGCTGCTTCGCAGCGTAGAAAGGTCCGTTCCGGTGCCAGAGCCGTGCTTGAAGAGCATCGCCTCGCTTGTCGCTAGGCGCATTATATCTTTCATCGAGTCTTTAACCGACTGGATAAAACAGGCAGATGCCTGTGGGTATTCGTAGCTGTTTTCACAGGCAATTGCGGTTTGTCCGTCTGCGGCGGACGGGTCCCAATGGTAATTATGCTTACTTCCGGTTATACCATAGACATCGAAAAGGCCTACGTTAAACCACACAGGTGAATTAAATGCTCCATATTGATTTACACACAGCCAAGTCAGTTCATTGTAGAAGGTCTCGGCATCCTCGTCGGTAGCGAAGTAACCGTCCCTTTTGCCATGGTCAGCGATGGCCTTGCAAACTCGATGGACAAGCTGTTTTACCGAATGTTCCCGCTGCCCAGAACCGATATCACCGTAAAAGTATTTACTCGCCACAATCTTTGTTGCTAATTGGCTCCAGGATATCGGAACTTCTATATTGTCCTGCTCAAAGATTGCCTGGCCACTATCGCTGATAATCCTGGCAGAACGCATTTCCCACTCAAGCTGCTCAAAGGGATGCAAGCCAGGGGTTGAAAAGAAATGCTCTATTTCCAAACCCTTCGATTGGCCGTTTTTTACAGCAGTTTCAGGTTGCAATTTTTTGCTCTTGAAGGGGTTTTCAGGCTTGAATTTGTAAGACATTTACGTGCCTCCCGGCTAAAAAACGAAAGTCGATGATACCACAACATGTAGTAAGAAAAAACAGGAATTACTCCAGATATAGTAACACAAGCTGTTAAAGTCAGTATCGGCAGATTAATGATAATTTAATAAGCTGTAAAGACCAAAGTCAGAATTTTTTTATAAATTTACTAATCTTTTTTCTTAGTCCTTATAGCTACTGAATCTATAGAGAGAAATTTTTTTTGATAGAGAAATTTTTTAGAGGCCTGTCTTCGATGCCCTGCCTGTCCCGAGCATAGTCGAGGGGAATTTATCGAAGGGCAACGGCACTAAAACAGCATCAAATTCTTTCGCCAAATGATGAACTATCCGAATGTGGACCTGAAGGTCCTGAAAGATTTTATTTTTTTGGTCATCACAAAACATAAACGGCTCAATTAACACAAGCTGGCTGTTAAATTTTTGCTTTACCCGTCCGGCTACGGCTCGCTCCGCCGAGACAAGTGAAAGTAACTGCCTGTATGTTGACTCATACTCATCAGGATATACCGCGGCAGGCATTTTCTTGGGCTCTCCATATTGGCGGCACAGGTCGTTTATAGCGATAAGGACGCTCAAAATATCCGGCTTATGCTCAAGACAATCTTTTGCCCAGCGGTTCTTGAGGTCCCGGATGGTATTACCGCTGATGCCGGTATTTATAATATTAAGATTAAACTGCGGATGCTTTGCCAAGAGCAAATTGCCCACAAAATGAACGAAACCGGCGCCAAGTGGCCTGTAAGCCAGCTGGCTTCTGCCCATATCGGTTATGCTGTCACCGATAAAAACGATAGTCTGGCTGGGTTTCAGAACGATTTTAGGTTGCATAGAACTCATTGGTGGGGTTATGACCCCACCCTACAGCTAAAAAAAGTGAATAATGAATATCGAACAAAGAATTTCGAATTTCGAAGTTCATCATTCGATATTCGATATTGGATATTCTTTTTATAACTTTAGCTCACTACTCACCAATTACCATTTACCAATAACCAGTTACCAAATCTTATATACCGCAAAAAAGGCAAAAAACTGCTTTGTAGAAAACAGGTTAGAGTGTCATTTCCGCCGATAGGCATCCTGTGGAGAGCGAGCCGAAGGCGAGTCGAGAAATCTGTTTTGAATAGATTTCT
>CAZUPG010000271.1:0-2718 GCA_964622085.1 uncultured Pirellulales bacterium
GATGATATATCCAGCGGCGCACAGTCGGACATTCAGCAAGCTACAAATATCGCAAAGCAAATGGTCTTAACATGGGGAATGAGCGATGAGCTTGGTCCAGTCAGTTATGGGTCTGATTTCACTGTTAAAGAGTCGATGTACCTGATGCCAGGCGAAAAAGAGTATTCGGAAAAAACAGCCGAAGCAATCGATGGCGAAGTAAAAAAGATTAACAACGAAGCGTATAAAAAAGCAAAGCAGTTAATAGAAGCTAATAAAGATAAACTTGAGCAAATAGCAAAGGCCCTGCTGAAATACGAGACTCTTGACGCTGATGACGTGAAGCTGATCATCGAGGGCGGCCGGTTAGATAAGCCAACTGTTACCGACCTTTTAGCCGCTGAACAAGCCAAAAACGAAAAGAAAAAAGAAAGTAAAAATAAAAAGTGAGTTAAAGTGACTGAAGTGAGCTAAAAATTTTGTCATTGCGAGCGAAGCGCGTGCCCTGCGAAGCCTTGGCGAAGTAGGGAAGCAATCTCAAATCTAAGTGACGAGATTGCCACGTCGCTCGCTCTTTGGGGGCAAGCTCCTCGCAATGACACTTCGTGTCACTTCAGGCGCTTTACACTTTAGGCACTTCATACTCTTTAGCGTCCTCTGTGGGTTTTTCTTTTTTGGCTTTTTCTTTAACCTTTTTGTAAGGTGTTTATGCGGGAAAGAGCTGCTGCGATATTTTGGATAATTTGTATTTTTGCCACTGCTTGCTGTGCATTTGGGCAAAACGCAGTTGAACTTGCAAGACACGGACAAGAGTTTTCAAACGCACGTCTTGAACCTGCTCAAATGCGCTCTAAACCAGGTATAGCTGTTATATTCGAAGGGACTGACGACCTGCACTATTACGTAGAGCTGGAGACTGCTCCAGCTCGGGGTTTTGAACTGAAGGTCGAAGCCAAATCCGATGTTTTTAGTTTTGGCGAATCTGTCTTTCCAAAGTGGGAGATTTTTCAGGACCCGACAGGAAATAAAGTCGAGGTTTATGCCGGCAACTTTACCGTATTTGTACCGTTTGCTGATGAATTTGCAGCGAAGACCACCGAAGTAAAAAAAGGCGATGTCGAAATCAGAATTTCCGGTATTGCCTGCACAAGTATCGTTTGTCTGGCGCCGTTTGAGAAAACACTGCGAACGACGATTAACTTCAGTCTCGCAAATTCCTGGCAGCATTTGAATGATTTTGAATCAGTTGTTGAGAATCAAGAAACCAAAGCATCCTCTTATTCGGTTCCATTTGCTTTGTTGTTGGCGTTTTTGGCGGGGCTTTTATTGAATATTATGCCGTGCGTCTGGCCGGTGCTGCCACTTATCGTGATGCGAATTATCAAGCAGGCAGAGCACGGTAAGGCCAAAGCCGTATCATTGGGCCTTGCATTTTGTCTTGGAATTTTATTGTTTTTTGCCTGTCTCGCCGGAGCAAACATCGTTTTGCAGGTTTTTTATGGAACAGTGCTGCAGTGGGGTGACCAGTTCCGAAATCCTGCCTTTCTTGCTGCAATGGCGCTCTTACTGGTAGTGCTGGCGCTATTTATGTTCGGCCTATTTACAATTACCGTACCTTCATCAATAGCTGCTAAATCCGGCTCTGGCAAGGGTTACTCCGGAGCTATTGCAATGGGTTTTCTGGCGGCGGTTTTGAGCACACCCTGCAGCTTTGCGATTTTAGCAGCCGCCTTTGCCTGGGCACAGGCCCAGCCGTTGTTGCTTGCCAGTGTTGCGATAATGGTCATAGGTATCGGGATGGCCTTGCCTTATGCGATATTAACTTCAATGCCCGGCTTATTGAAGCGACTGCCAAAGGCGGGAAGATGGATGGAGCTGTTCAAGCAGGCCGTTGGCTTTATTCTGCTAATCATCGCTGTAAAGCTTATCGCAGCACTGCCTCAGGTCCAAAGAATAAATGTATTATATTTTGCAGTCGTGCTTGGTTTCTGCATCTGGATGTGGAGTAGTTGGGTCAGTTACGGAACTAAGCTGTCCCGCAAATTGGTTATTCGCATTATCGCTGTAGCTTTGGCAGTCGCCGCAGGATGGATATTTCTGCCGGGACCTAAAGAGGAGTCTATTGATTGGCAAGATTATAATTCCGATTTGATAGAAACGACTTTAGCTCAGGACCGACCTGTTTTAATAAAATTTACTGCCGATTGGTGCTTAAGCTGCCAAACTATAGAGAGATTCGTTTACTCTCGCAAAGATATTGCACAGTTAATCGAGCAGAAAAATGTTTTAGCAATTAAAGCCGACACCACTGAAAGGAATTTCCCTGCAACACTTGCCTTGAAAAATATATACAACGAACCCGGCGTACCGGTCAGTATATTGCTTGTGCCGGACAGGGAAGAACCGCTCAGATGGCAGGGAATTTTATTTGCGGATGAACTAAAAAAAGCATTGCAACAGATTTCTTCGGAAGAAGAATATGGTGAAAAAAGCAAAGATTAAGGTAGATGCGGCTCAGGCAGCCCAGCGCTTAAAAAAAATCTGGCCAATATTGAAAAAAACGTACCCAGAGGCAAAAACCGCACTTAAGTTTAAAAATCCGCTTGAAATGCTCATCGCAACGATTCTATCAGCCCAATGCACCGATGTTCAAGTCAATATGGTCACACAGGATTTGTTCAAAAAATATAAATCAGTTGCCGATTGGGCAAAAGCCGATATAAAACAGATTGAGTCGGA
>CAZUPG010000272.1:0-2704 GCA_964622085.1 uncultured Pirellulales bacterium
ATCCGTTTCTGCAAAGCCGTATTTGCGAAGCAGAAAATCAACCTGGTACAGCCGATGCTCACGGATAAATATATCGCTTGACCTTTCCAATCTTGCCTGCCCGTCTCGAGGCCCTCGAGAGAGCTCACCTGCTATAGACTCATCCCCCAAGCCTTTTTGATAAGCGCTGAAATATACTCTGTTCATTCTCAATCGCTCATACAGCCCATACATATACTTCACGATTTGGGCATCCGATTCCCCAGCCGCCCCCACGATGAACTGCGTCGTTTGTTTTATCCCCTCGTATTTTGAACCACGTCCGACTAATTTGCTTATTAGCTTTATTGGCTCAATGATATCACGGATGTAATTTTTCTTTTTCGACAGTTTCGCTAAGCTCTTTTCTCCCGGCGTCTCAATATTTAGTGACACCGCGCTGGCTAAGAAAAGCGCCTCTTCTATCGCCGCTGTGCTGGCCCCCGGAATAATCTTCAAATGAATATAGCCCTTAAAGCCATACTTTTTTCGTAATATTTTCGCCACACCGTTGAGCCGGTCCATTGTTGCATCAGCCGAGCCAAGGACTCCGGAGCTTAAAAAAAGCCCGAAAACCTTCCGCTGATTGTAGTAATCCAGAAATACCTTCGCTGTCTCCTCCGGTCTGAGACTGCACCTGCGAATATCCATCTGTTCTCTGAGCGGGCAGTATTTGCAGTCGCTGCTGCAAACATTTGAAATCAGCGTCTTAAATAGCGTGCTTTTGCCCCCATTTGGAAGTGTTACGGGATATATCCATTTGCCGTCGGCACTTTGCCTGCGATGCTCATCCTTACCGCTACCGCACGCACACGCCAAATCATACTGAGCGTCTGCACTGAGTATTTCCAGCTTTTCGTACGTATCTGGATTGGAAACAATACCAACCATAGAAACCCAGCCCCTGGTTTTGGTTGTTCATCCCGTTAGACAACTCTTTTCTTACCATACTTAACCGTTTTTTTGCCTTTCGAATGTCTAACGGGATTCATCAAAAAGTTTTCGGTCTCAATCCTTCAGCTATGCTCAGGATTGATGGTGAGCAAAATCGAACCATCAATAGTAAATTGTAGAGAAGATATAAGCAATTAAAAAGGTTCACGCGCTCGCCCGTCCGATATAATCTGCCAAATTGCCCAAATTAACGGACTGCACTACAATAACATTGGGATTCAATAAAGGTGTAATATCCGCCGTCTTGCATAAGCATCTTGTAATAAAGGTTTTAATTTGCATCTACATTTCTTATAATACTTTTGCTGTCTATAATCTTTTCTTCAAGAGTTCAAATTGTGAAAAATGCCCCGAAAAACCCGACAGATGCAGAGCTTCTGGCCAACTTCGCAGAAGGTGACGAAGCCGCATTTCGTGAAATCGTAAGCCGTTACAAAAACAGTCTTTATGCATTCTTGAAGCGGTTTCTAAACCGCCGAGAACTTATTGAAGATGTCTTTCAGGAAACCTTTTTACAGCTATTTACCAGCAGGGACAGCTTCGATTCAAATCGGCCTTTACGTCCTTGGCTGTTCACAATAGCTGCCAATAAGGCAAAAGATGCCCTTCGAAAACGGCAGCGAACAGCCGCTGTGCCCATAGGCACTATAGCAGATTCACAGGAATTATCCTTCGATGAGGTGCTAAATACCATTACTTCTTATACAGTAATGCCTTATGAAGAGCTGGAAAAAACTGAAACCGTGTTGAGGGTGGAGCGGATTATAGCGAATATGCCCGAAAATTTACGGGAAATTTTAATCTTGGCGTATTTTAACAAATTTTCTTACAAACAAATGGCCCGGATATTAAGTATACCTATCGGAACGGTTAAAAGCAGACTCCACACGGCCGTGGGCCGCTTTGCAAAGGAGTGGAAAGCATCTTTCGGGAGCAAGGAGATATGAGTCCTTTGAAAAACGAGCAGAAACAGCTATTATTTGATTACGCTGTTGGTTTGACATCTGAGCAAGGAAGCGCCGAAGCCAAGGCGCTAATTGCCTCCAACGAGGAAGCGGCCAAAATTCATTCCAGTCTCAAAGCCACTCTTTCACCGCTCGATAGCTTAGAATTTGAGCCCTGCCCGGATGAGCTGGTAGAGGGCACTATTTGGCGAGCTAAAAGTCTTACAAATCCAGGTCACATTGGACTTGAACATTTGCTTGCCGACGAACAAAAACAGGCAGTTATCACTAAGGCTTCGTTCTGGCGTAACTTCGGTGAATTGGCAGCTGTTGCGGCTGCGATTTTGCTTATCGCAGGGGTTTTGTTTCCCTGGTTGACTTACGCCCGTCAGAAATCCTGGCAGCATCGCTGTCAGATGCAATTGGGTAGCATCTTTGAGGGCTTGAGGAGCTACGTTGATGACCACGACGGCAAACAGCCCACTGTGGCAATGGCGAGTGGCGCACCATGGTGGAAGGTGGGATATCAGGGCAAAGAAAACTGTTCCAATACCCGCAATATATGGCTTTTGGTAAAAGGTAAATATGTCGAGCCAGTCAACTTTGTCTGTCCCGGCAAAGCACATGGCCAAGCACTTCAATTCGATAGCTGTAACATGCAAAACTGTAATGATTTTCCAGACAGAAGATACATAACCTACAGTATCCGAATAAGGTGTCCCAATTCTCCATCCACATTCGGAACAGAACCTATAATGGCAGATTCCAATCCTATTTTTGATGATTTG
>CAZUPG010000273.1:0-2699 GCA_964622085.1 uncultured Pirellulales bacterium
GAAGAGTTCCTGAAATGGCTCGATGAGCTCTGGCTCAACCCTGAAGTACGAGAGGTCATAACCGAAGACACCTGGCTGGAATTCGTGGAATCAGTTGAATCAGAGCTTAAATAACAAAGAAAACCTGATGGATAAAGATAAAGGGCTGGCTAAAATAGCCAGCCCTTTTTTAGTGGACATTGGGATGGCCAGGGAGCATCGTATGCCGCTGATGCGGATTTTCGACGTATGTATCGTGGAGAAAAAGGCAAAAAATTTCGTAAAGTTGTATATGGTTTGCAAATCCATCAATTCAAGATAAAATATCCGGATGACATTAACTGTGGTACACTTTTTGAATTTGTGGGAAAGATTATGGCAGAATTTAAGATTGAGCCGGCGCAGAGAATAAAGCGTTTGCCGCCCTATCTTTTCGGGCGATTAAACGCCCTGAAACTGGCCAAACGCCAGCAGGGTGCGGACATTATCGACCTTGGGATGGGCAATCCCTCCGACAGCGCTCCGAAAATCGTAATTAACAAGCTGTGTGAAGCTGCCCAGGACCCTCGCAACCATCGCTACAGTGCATCAAAAGGTATTAAGGGGCTGCGGAAGGAAATTGCGAAAAAATACGAGCAAAAATGGAACGTACAGCTGGATTTTGAAACGGAAGTGCTGGTCTGCATCGGCTCAAAGGAAGGATTCAGCCATTTATGTTTGGCGATGTTAGGCCCGGGAGATACTGCCATTGTGCCGGACCCTGCTTTTCCGATTCACAATTATTCTGTTGCATTAGCCGGCGCCAATGTAATATCGCTTCCTCTTGGCTGCGATGAAAAATTTATAGACAACATCGCAATGGTCTGTGAGAACCTTTATCCAAAGCCGAAGTTATTGATTCTCAATTACCCGCACAATCCGACCGCGATGACCGTTGACGAAGGATTTTTTGAGCCGGTTGTCGATTTGGCCAGGCGATTCGGCATAGCGGTTATCCACGATTTTGCCTACGGCGAGACCTGTTTTGACGGCTATAAAGCGCCGAGCTTTCTTTCGGTCAAAGGGGCCAAAGATGTCGGCGTTGAGTTTACTACGATGAGTAAGCCCTATAATATGGCCGGTTTCCGCATTGGTTTTGCGGCAGGCAACAAGGAGATGCTCGAATACCTTGCGACTATAAAGGGCTATTACGATTATGGTATATTCCAGGCCTTGCAAATTGCCGGCATCATTGCCTTGCGAGACTGCGATGCTGATATTGCCGCCCAGAACGAAAAATACCGTTCACGCCGCGATGTAGTTTGCGATGGCTTTACAAGAATTGGCTGGGAGGTCGAGAAACCACGCGCTTCGATGTTCGTATGGGCAAGAGTGCCGGATGAGCACCTAAGAGGAAAAGGTACAATCGATTATGCAATGGACCTGATGGAGCACGCTGAGGTTGCTATTGCTCCGGGCAGGGCCTTCGGCGAAAACGGAGAGGGCTATATGAGGATTGCCCTTGTGGAAAACGAGCAGCGCCTGCGACAGGCCGTTCGCAATATCAGCCGATTCGTCCGTGAAAAACCCATAAGAAAAACAAAGACAGGTAAGGAAAGTTAAGCGTACCGGCCTGTTTGGGTACCTTAATCACTGCTATTTAGCCCCGCGCTTGTCCACCGCTTGCCAGCCATCTGTGTGGCGGGTCCTTTTGGTGGATTTTACGCGGGGTTTTACTCGAATCTGTAGCCGCAGCTATCTTCTGTGATGAACTCGGATTCAGTCCTTGGGTATCTTCTGCAATTTAACGGCCGAATCGCGTAAATAGAACAGTAAGATTTCCCATCCGGGCCGGATTTGAGGAAGGGACAAACATTAGGCAGCTTACAGCACGCACCACAATGGTTGCACTGGCCTTTGCGCCTTTTTGAAACGGGCAGTGCCGAAGTAAATGTCCTTTTTAACCTCGCAGACCATGTATTTTTTCCTTCATCAGCCATAGGCTCAAGCTGTCCAGATACAGCAAACTGGATTCGTAAGGCTGAGTGTTTGGTCTCAGCCTTTAGTAAACCCCGTTAGAAAGCTCCGCCGTTAGAAAGATTATTTCTAACGGGGCAAACTCATTCATTTCTATGGACTTCGTTGGTGTTTCAGGGATTTACTGTTGACTATGCGACAAAGCAGCTAATCCCGCTCCCAAAAAACCAAAGAAAAACGCTAACACGAAGACTATTACTCCAATCAGCGTTAGAATTCCCATGATAACAAAATATGTTTTCAGCTTTGAAAGCGACCTTGTCATAGCTGTTTTACTATCAGCTTCGTAGGCCTGCCCTACGGCGTTAGCTGACTGGAACAATAAAATGCCGGTCCATATAGGCAGCCACGCTATAATAATCCCAAAGATAGTTAATACCTGTAGCGCCCCACCGATAATAGCCATGACACCGACTAATTTCATCCATCCTCTACAGTTGTATAAAGGAAAACTTAATTCTTTGACTATGCCTGTTTGAGCATCCGTTTCACCGTTCATACGTGACTCCTTTCGTATCTCACATTTATAAAACTTAAGGTAAAATTTATTTCTGTTATAGAGTCGTTGTTTATCTTAACCCAATATATTGTTAAAGTTGTGTATTTGAAGTATAGAATAACTGAAATCTGATAAAAGCCAAGCTGAAAATGAGGATTTTTTTATGCTCCGTTTTTTCCCAGCGTTTTGATACTTTGGTCATTTG
>CAZUPG010000274.1:0-2682 GCA_964622085.1 uncultured Pirellulales bacterium
ATCTACAGTCGCTATATTCGAAAACACTTTAATGAAAGCATATAGCGGAGATAAACAATGGAGCAGACATTCAAATCCTCAGAAATAAAGGTCGGATTTCACCCTGATGGTTATAGGATAGATAAAACGGCTTCGCCGATGAATTTATATACCAAATGGCAAATATCCGACGATGGCAGATGGCACAGTCCGAAACCCGTTGACTTTGATGCATTGCCGGAAGATGGCTGGTTTAAGACCAAAGGATTTGATTGGAATAGAGTTAATACGACTATGGAGCGAGTTTGATATGAAGATTGCGATTGCCAGCGGCAAAGGCGGCACGGGGAAAACTACTATCGCTACCAATCTCGCTCACTATCTTGCTGGTCTGGGCAAGAAGGTTCAATACCTTGATTGTGACGTTGAAGAGCCGAATGGCCACATCTTTCTAAAACCGCAAGTAACTGTCAGCAAAGAAGTTACGGTGGCAGTACCTCAGGTCAATCTCAAAAAGTGTACCGCCTGTGGTAAATGCGGTGAAATTTGCCAATATAGTGCGATTGTCTGTATCAAAGAGCATGTGTTGACCTTTGAGCAGCTTTGTCATTCTTGTGGCGGTTGTTGGCGCATCTGTCCAACTAATGCAATCGAACAAAAACCACTTAAGATAGGCGATATTGAGCTTGGCAAAGCTGGCGGCATCGATTTTGTCGCCGGCAAATTACGCATCGGCAACGTGCGAACACCGTCGCTGATAAAAGAAGTGAAAAAGCACATAAAAAAAGAGCACTTGGCGATAATCGATATTCCGCCGGGGACATCCTGTCCGGTAGTCGAGGCGATCAAAGGGGCAGACTTTGTTTTGCTGGTTACAGAGCCAACGCCATTTGGCTTAAATGATTTGAAATTGGCCGTAGGATTGGTCCGCGAATTGGATTTGCCTTTTGCTGTTGTTATTAACCGTTATGGTATCGGCAATGATGAGGTTGAGAAGTATTGTGAAGCTGAAAAGATAGATATTGTTATAAAACTTCCAGACGACCGACGCATCGCTGAGGCATATTCATCCGGCCAGATAATTGTTGATGTATTGAGTGAATATAGGGAGAAGTTTTTAGAATTATATGAGTGTATAAAAAGTGTAAAGGCAGGAATTGATGATAAAAGACGATTACGAGTTCGGAGAAAGAATAACTCGAGACCTGCAAGCTCATGATGCAGCATGCAAAATCCTTGGCGTAGAGGAAATGGCAACTAAAGAAGAACTAAAAAAGGCTTACCGGCGAACAGCGATGAAATTTCATCCTGATAAAAACCTGGATGATACTGACGCAAACAAAAAATTCACGCTGGTCAACTGTGCGTACGAGCTTTTAGCGGAGGATAAGCCCTGTCCCGCACTGTTGGAAGAAATCAACTCCTGGCCCGAAGTCCCAGAGAACGATAAATACAAACTCGATAATCCATGGGGTCACTTTCTGTGGTGGCGTGAGAAGTTCTTTAGCTAAACAATGGTTAGCCGGTATGAATAAATATTTAAAATCCTGCAAAACCGAATTTTGGAAGAAGGTCTTCAAAGCTGAGTTAGAGTACATTTTGTACGAATTAAAAGGAGCTAAGAATGTTCTAAGTGTTGGTTGTGGCCCGGCGATTATAGAAGCGGGCTTGGCTGAACACGGTTTTAACGTTACCGGCTTGGATATTTCCAAAGGGGCTTTAGACCAGGCACCGGACAGTATAAGGACGGTAGCAGGCAAGGCAGAAAATATGGATTTTGAAGATTGTTCTTTTGACGTGGTTATCTATGTTGCCTCTTTGCAGTTTATTGAAAAGTATAAAGAAGCTATTAAGCAGACGGCTCGTGTTCTTAGGCCAGCCGATAGAATTTTGGCCATGTTGATTAACCCGGAATCCGAGTTTTTTAAAGAAAAAGCCGCGAATCCAACCTCTTACATAAATAAGATTAAGCATACAGACTTGAGGGAGATTGAAAGAGCAATTGCCGAGTATTTCGCTGTTAAAACCGAATACTTTTTAGGAATCAAAGGACAGGATATATTTGAAACCAAGAATCCCAATTTAGCGAGTCTTTACGTTATAAAAGGAATAAAGAAAAATTAAATATCAGAGAAAAACAAACAGGAACTGTCGTGAGAACAGAACAACCAGAGATGGTTTTCTAATCATAGGAGTTTTGTAATGGTCGTCGCAAAATTGTCTGACAACTTTTACGACAAGATTAAACCACGTTTGTATCAACGTATCGGCCGAGAGCTACGTTTAGCTTATCGCGTGCTTGATTTGGGTTGTGGTGCGTGTGAGCTTGCCCGGTACTTGTCCGAGACCTATGGTCAAAAAGTTACAGGGGTGGATATTTCTACCGATAGTTTTCCAAATAACCAAAATATCACCAAAAATACCGGGCGTATTCGTTGTATTCGTAAAGATGCGGCTCAGATTGGCTTCATTCAAAGCAAAACGACAGATGCGGTGGTAATGTTCTGGGCTTTGCACGAGATGAAAAATCCTCAGGCAGTTTTGCAAGAGACCCATCGCGTTTTACGACCAGGCGGCAAAATACTTATTGTTGAATTCCCTCGCAACTCATTGGCTCAAAAGTTATGGAACGAGAACTACTATACCAGCAAAGAATTAACAGGTTCTCTCCGTAAGGCCGGTTTCAAAGATATTCGGGCTAAA
>CAZUPG010000275.1:0-2677 GCA_964622085.1 uncultured Pirellulales bacterium
GTTCCATCGGCTTTCCGCAGCAAACCAGTTCGCCGACCCCGCCATGAAGCACTTCCACGATATTGCCACAGACATTGCATTTGTAAATTTGAAGTTTTTCAGCCATAATTCACCGCCTTTCCTAAGCTTATAAAATCAACTTTACCTGATTCCGCGCCCGTCATAGTCAATTGCCCCCACTACATAGATGTTTTGCCTTAGTCGCCTCATTTTTCTACTTCTTTCACCGCTTTTAATACCGCTTCGTAGTCCGGCTCATTGGTTAACTCATCAACTACCTGCACATACCGCACAATCCCTTCCTTGTCCACTACGAATACTGCCCGTGCGAGCAAACGCAGTTCCTTTATAAGCACACCAAAGGCCTGGCCAAACGATGTCGTGCGATGGTCCGAGAGCACATTAACATTCTTAACATTTGCAGCTATGCACCAGCGGTCCTGTGCAAAAGGCAGGTCCATACTAATCGCCAGCACCACCACCTCGTTGCCTAATGCCACCGCCTCCTTGTTGAATCTTCGTGTCATCATATCGCACACTGAGGTATCAAGTGATGGAAAAGACGAAATGATACACACTTTGCCGCGAAAGGAGGAAAGCTTCACAGACGCCAGTTCCTTCCCAACAACTTCACAATCCGGCATCACATCGCCAACTTTGACTTCGTCACCAATCAAAGTCAAAGGGTTGCCTTTCATCGTTACCAGGCCTTTTCGCTCTTGCATGGGTATTCTCCCGAAAAGTTTTTAGTAGTTGACTGCTTCCAATTCGAAATGTGCCTGCGGATGTGCACATGAAGGGCATTCATCTGGAGCTTCTGTACCTTCGTGGACGTAGCCGCAGTTTCTGCAAACCCATCGGACAGGTTTTTCACGCTTGAAGACTAACCCGTCAGTAATGTTTTTGGCCAAAGCTATATATCTTTGCTCGTGCCGCTTCTCGGCTATAGCAATGTTTCTAAATACTTCTGCAATTTCCGAAAAACCCTCCTGGTCTGCGACCTTTGCGAAATTAGGGTACATCTCAGTGTTCTCGTAATGTTCACCGGCTGCAGCAGCAAGTAAATTTTCTTTAGTATTGCCTATCACCCCGGCGGGAAAAGCTGCTTGTATTTCCACTTCGCCGCCCTGCAGGAATTTAAACTCCCGCTTGGCGTGTTCCTTTTCCTGATTGGCTGTTTCCTCGAATATAGCGGAAATTTGCATATAGCCTTCCTTTTTTGCCTGAGACGCGAAATACGTGTAGCGATTTCTTGCCTGAGACTCGCCCGCGAACGCTGTCAATAAATTCTTTTCTGTTTGTGTACCTTTAAGTTCCATTTATAACCTCCATTTACATTTTCTAAAATACGATGTTTGCAATAATTCCCAATAAAATTACCTGTGGAACAGTTACTATAGGAAGCCAAACAGCAGTTTTTTTGCCGACATTATGCCATAGTAACCCTATCTCTGTATAATCAGTAACTACGCCCGCCATAAGAAAAACAAAGCTGTTACCTAAAGCTCCCGTTTGCTTAAAAAGCTCAAAAGCCATTGGAGCCGAGCCCTCAGAGCACACTTCGACTATTGTAGCAATGATGAGCGTCACAAACAGACCTGCTATCGTTGGACCCATATAATTTTGAAATATATTTGAGGGTACGTACGCTCCTGCTACACTGGCAATACCCATACCTATCAGAATCCACCAAAGCACCATATTACTTAAAGATACCATACCGCTATATATCCCCTTTATGTCGGTTTTAGCTGTCTTCATAGAAAATCTATAAGTTTTATATCTTCTCTTAATATCGTTTATGATAGAAAATCCTTCTTCGCTCCTTACAGAATTCTCATTTCTTTCTACAAGATTCTTCCTTTGAAGTATCTGAAAAATAAATCCTGTAATTATGGCAATAACGATAGCGGAAAGTATTATAAAAAGGGCCTTAGCTCCGAAAAATCCTATCAACATTATTGTAATTGTTATATTTGCCCAGGGAGAGGCAAGCAAAAATGCTACTACTGCGGGAGTAGATGCCCCTTTTTTATGCAGCTCTATAGATAGTGCCAATATTCCGTGTGAACATGTGCTCATTAAAAAACCTAAGAAAACAGAATAGAAAATTGTTTGTTTTCTTGGTTTTGAAAGAATATGCGAGACATATTCACGCGGCACATAATGGTCAATGACGCCGCCGAGAATAAGCCCTAATAGAATAGCCCACCATAAAATCTTAAAATACATCCATAAAGACATCCTGAGCGGCTCAAGAAAAGGCGTTACATAAGATAAAAGGACTAATATTATCAAAACACCAGCAACAATAAAGGTCTTATTTTTATAGAGATGCTTTTTATGCTGCGTTGAGCAAGCTGCAATTTGTTCTTTTGAAATCATATTTTCTTTAGCAAATTTTTCCATGCAGCCGGAGCTACAGAAAAAATAAGTCTCTCCCTTATGAGTTAATCTTAACCCTGTTTTATCGTCAACTCGCATTCCACATGCTGGGTCTTTTGTCATATCGATTTCTCTACTTTTAAAGTTTTATGTTTTTTATTATCTCTTTCAATGTCTTTGCTGAGTCGCTTAGCTGTCTTTGCTCAATCTCGGAAAGCTCGAGCGTTAACACTTTTTCCCTTCCGTTTCTGTTGACTATACAGGGTATACTTAAACACACATCGTTTATTCC
>CAZUPG010000276.1:0-2667 GCA_964622085.1 uncultured Pirellulales bacterium
TTCCAGGCGACCGATTTGTGGATAGATTCGACCAGCAGTTTTTTGACAGGAAATTGAAAATCAACGATTGTGAAAAACCGGGCCCAGCTTATCTTTTAACCTGGGGCAGAAAACATAGTCAACCTCTACTCGATAAAATGGCAAAACTCTTCGACGCTGACATCCTTATCCTTGGCCATCAAGCACAACCGCAAGGGTGGAGCCGAGCCGGTGAAAATCTCATAATTATCGCTTCCGACCATAATCATGGTTGCCTACTTCCTATAAACCTGGCAAAATCTTATACTATTGAGCAGCTAATCGACTCTATGGTGCTGCTGGCTTCTATAGCGTGAAGTGCGCATCGTTAAATGAATGAGTGAAGGCGCCAACAAGATACACGAATGGAATTATATTATTATATAGCATTGGCGGCAGTTGTCTCACAATTGCTCTTTTTGTTCCAGACGTATAGAAATTATCGCTACGCACTAAGAGAATACAAAAAAAAGCGATTTTTGCAAAAGCAACCCGTAGCTCTGATTGTGCCATGCAAGGGTCTGGACTCGGCTTTTGGAAAAAATATCGCATCATTTTTCGAACAGGACTACGAAAATTATCTGCTGTGGTTTGTGGTTGCCGATGAATCAGACCCGGCGTATAGCGAATTATGCAAATTGAAAGACCAGATAAGCCCAACCTCAAGGGCCAGAGACGTACAAATATTTGTCGCCGGAAAAATAGACGAGTCCCGCCCCTCCGAGGGGCGGGACGAGCAGCAGAGATGCAGTCAAAAGATTCATAATTTGCTCTACTGCTACGAGAAAATCGGCGATGATATTGACCCCGTTAGAAATTCAAGATTGCCAAATACAAAAGAAACTGAGGAAATTTCCAACGGGGTTGAAATTCTTGCGTTTGCTGATTCTGATGTCTGTGTGCGTAGCGACTGGCTAAGCCACTTAGTTTGGCCTCTGCGGCAATATAGATATGGAGCCGCCAGTGGTTATCGCTGGTTTATACCAAGAAAAAGCAACCTGGCCAGCTTGGCTCTATCAGCGGTAAATGCCAAGGTTGCCCAGTTGCTCGGTAATACCCGCTTCAACCAGGCCTGGGGAGGGTCTATGGCTATTCGTGTCGATGTCTTTCGCAAAGTGGGTCTTGACAAAATCTGGCCGAAGGCCTTGAGCGATGATTTGTCACTGACATACGCAGTTAAAAAGGCCGGTATGAAACTTGCCTTTGTCCCCGCCTGCCTGGTGGCCTCATACGAATCAACCACCTGGCCGGAGCTTTTTGAATTTGCCCGGCGACAGTTTTTAATCACCCGGGTAAACAAACCTGGAACATGGTGGTTTGGGCTTTTCAGCAGTCTATATTCGGTATTGGGTTTATGGGCTGGAGCAGGTCTGGCCATCTACGCCGCATCTCAATTCTCAATTCTCAATTCTCAATTCTTAATTCCCTTGGCTGTACCGTTTGCGTTTTTCTTAGGTCAAATGATACGGGCGATGCTGCGCCAAAAAATGGCTAACCAGCTGCTCAAATACGAATCACAAGACTTCGGTGAGCTCGGTCAAGCCGCTCGTACCGCTGATATCCTTTTATCCTGGCTATGGTCGCTGCTGCTGTTAGTTTTTATTATCTCTTCGGCTTTCGGCAGAACTATCTGCTGGCGGGGAATACGTTATAAACTGCTCGGCCCGTTAGAGACTATTACACTTGGCGAGAAAGTATCTAATGGGAAGAGTCTCTAACGGGCCGAGGCCCAACAGAAACAATTGTAGAAGGACCCTAAACCTACATTTAACACAGGCCAGCTTTTCTACTTACGGTCTTTGGCTGGTTCTATTTTTTCCACTTTTTGCTTGTCAGATGAAACGGCAGGTTTGGATGAAACTTCGGCAATTGGGATTAGCGGGGGCTTTTGTTCAGTTTGCCCCGTTAGAGACTTTTTCCTTTGGGTCTCTAACGGGGTTTGAGCGGCCTTGTCGTTCTCGGCCTCTGCAAGGGCAATTATGGCCTTTTGTACCGCTTCTTCAGCGGGCTCCTCGGTCAATGGCCGTAAGTATATGGAAGTCGAAGATTTCGGCCCCTCGACTCTTTCGACTTTGCTCAAGACAGGTTCGCTCGGGGCAGGCTGTTTAGCCCAGACCAATCCCTCTCGAATCAATTCCAATAGTGCCAGGAATAATCCGACCATTACAATCCGGTTGGTTATGGACTCGAAAATACTTTCGAGACTCATCGGACCTTCGGTCTGCAGACGGTGCAAAATCTCTATCTGATACAAATCAATAGGCGTGTCATCTTTGATGTGACTTACGTCAGTTAGGGTTCCCGTGGCTTTACATATAGAATTGAAGGCATCCAGCAGGTCCCAGACACTCACTTGTTCAATGTCAATTTCGGGTTCGGCATCGGGTTTTAATTGTTCGATAATAGTATCCGGACGTGCGAAACGCTCCTTGTGCTCATCGGCGACGGCTTCGAGCAGATTGGTTGCGTCCTTGAACTTTTTGTATTCCAGAAGCTGGCGGATTAGCTCTGCGCGCGGGTCAGCCAAATCATCAGCCTGTAGCTGCCCGGGTTCCGCCTGTGGCAGTAACATCGCCGATTTTATCTGCATCAACGTTGCGGCCATCACCAAAAAGTCTCCAGCCAAATCAATGTCAAGACTTTTCAGCA
>CAZUPG010000277.1:0-2659 GCA_964622085.1 uncultured Pirellulales bacterium
TTTATTATTTCAGCGGTTATGTGTGCGGTGACCTTTCTCAGTCAGCAAGAAGGAGAAGTTGTAAAACGGCTGCCGCTGAATCTGCGCATAGAAAATGCTGTAGTCTCATACATCAGTTACATCAGCAAGATAATATATCCAAGCCGTCTGGCAGCTTTCTATCCTCACCCGCTGGGCTCTGGGCCGACATGGAAGCCGATAGTCTGTGTTCTGATACTTATAGTGGTATCGGCAATTTTAATTTATAGGTGCAGAGCGAAACGTTTCTTAACAGTCGGCTGGCTTTGGTACCTCGGAATTCTGGTTCCGGTCATCGGTTTAGTCCAGGTGGGTACACAAGCTATGGCTGACCGATATACCTATCTGCCGTCGATAGGAATTTCCATCATTGTCGCCTGGGGTGTTGCTGAACTTAGTATCACATGGAGATACCGCAAGATTGGACTTGGTATATTGGCTGGATTAGTGATTGCCGCTCTGCTTATTTGTACACGGACACAGGTAAAATACTGGCAAAACAACATTACACTATTCAAACATGCTCTCGAAGTAACCACGAATAATACAGATATGCACGAAAGATATGCAAACACTATTGTTAAAGAAGGCAAGTTCGAAGAGGCCCTTAATCATTACAGGGAGGCTTTGCGCATACGTCCGGAATTAGTCTGGGCTCATGCCGGCATGGGTGTAGTTTTTTTTGAGCAGGGTAAGCTTAATGAGGCTGCTGAATGTTTTGAGGCGGCATTGCGGCTTAGACCAGGCCTTCCATATGTTCTCAATAATTTGGGAGTATTGCTGGGGGCTCAGGGTAAAAACAATGAAGCTCTCGAAAGCTTCAATAAGGCAATCCAGAGTGATCCTGATTATCCTCTCTCTTATTATAATATCGCAAAACTAAAAACTCAGCAAAAAGAATACGGCCAGGCAATCGAATATTTCGAGGCGGCTTTGAAAAGAAAACCTTACTGGCCCAAGGCGTGTCGTGAGCTTGGAGAGGCCTATTTTTCAGTTGGCAATACAAACCAGGCCATCCATTATTGGCGCAGGGCATTGGAACTTAACCCCACCGACATTAAGACTCTTAATAATCTAGCCTGGGTTCTGGCTACTACGCAAGATACAAAGATTCAAAATCCGGCAGAGGCCATTAAATACGCCAAGAGGATTATTGAACTGCTTGGCTCTTATCAGCAGCCTATTTTTTTGGACACTCTGGCCATCGCCTATGCGTCGGCAGGTAATTTTCCCGAGGCAATCAAGATTACTGAAAAAGCTATTAGATTACTCGAAGCAGCCGGCAAAGAAAAGGGGGCTGAAAAAATGCGGGGACGTCTTGAGCTTTATAAATCCGGCCAACCCTATCGTAAGAAGTAACTTTGGCTAATCCTGCATTGTTTTGACCGAGGCGATGCGGTTGGCAAACAGGGCCTTTTTGCGGATGCCCAGCATCACGTTCGTAATAGGTAATCTGTCCAGCTGCGGGAAGTAAAATGTTACTATGCCGACATTGAACCATCGAAGAATAACATCGTCGGTATCAATCTGGTGTCGCAAATCATCTCTGTCAATAGAATCGTTCGATTCGCTCAGGCCGTGCTGCAATTCAAGACGGTTCGGCAAAAACACCCAATAGAAAAACAGGCTCTTGAGCCATGTAATCCTTAAGAAAATCGACCATATATAGGCCAGCAATAAATAGCCCCACGGGTCATTAGCTACGCCAAGATGCCTGAAGCCCTTAAAGAAGCTGACAAATGTGCCCGGCCCGTGAAGAAGAAGAATCAAAAGCACGACGCAAGCGCTGCCGAGTATCAGACCTAACGTGACGGGCTTTAGTTTGAAGATTACAACGGCTGCGTTGAGGGCGCCAAAGAGAAGAATCACGCCTCCGATGATATGCTGGATAACTATTACGGCTGTTGTGTCTTCGGCTATGAGGTTCAAAATCACACCGATAACCCCGCCGGCCACCATCAGGACCATGATCGGCACAAACAATACGGGCCAGCCCCAGTCGAAGCCGGTCAGCCAGACCTTTATATTTTCATCTTCGCGCAATTCATTGTCTCTTTCGAAGCGGGTGCGTGCGCTTTTTGTTTTTTTGGATACCAAGATAAAAACCAGCAGAGCAATGGTAATCGCCAGCACACAATAGAACGCGAACATCTGGTTGGAGAAAAACGAAAAACGGTCGTTGAGCATGTCATTTATTGCCCCGGCAATAAACCAAAGATAGATGTACAGGATTATTACCAAAAGATCGGTAAACAGCAGCAGTGCTTTTAGCTTGTACTTTTGTGGCGGAAGGACATGCTTTGGAGTTTCGGGCACGGGTGTTGGGGTCTCTATCGGCTTCGGCCGGCTGGAGCTGGCCATTTCATTGAGATGATTAAATTCGTCCATGATATCTCTCCCTGATATGACAAAGATTCATTAAGAATAACACAAAACCTATACCTTTTAACACAGCCAATGTCAATGATTTATACTACTGTCGCTAACCCGGCGAAACGCCGCTCTCTACTGCCTGTAATTGCGGATTTGTAGTTCAATCTTCTCTTGACTATAAACGACTGTTGTGGTAAGATATTTGCGTTAGTTATAGTAATGGCCTATCCGGAGGACGAGAATGAGAGCAGTTACTCCCTTTTTCTTT